>CAISDR010000118.1 GCA_903884125.1 uncultured bacterium | reverse complement strand
GGAATATTGGGGCGCCAGCTCCTATACGGTAGCGGGCTTTAAAGCGCCGACCAGCAGTGCCAACCGGACCACCGCGACCTTGAAGTTCAACAGCGCGTTTGGTGGCACGCTGACGCTGGGCACTGGCGAGACGTTTAATCTGCAACGTTTCAAATTATAGGATGACGAATAGGCCATGTCTGCTGTTCTGGGATTTTTCCAGACAGCGGCATGGCCGTTTTGTTTCCCACTATGGCGGTACGATCCAGCCATTGTCGGTCTTGTGGAACATGACCGGGCGGGGCTTGAAATTCGGTCCGGGATTTTCCGGTGAGCCCAGGGCGATAATAACCTCGCATTGATAGATCGGTTTGCCCACCATGGCCGTGAACGCGCAATTGGTGGTTTCAAACCTCGCAATCTTTAAGGATTTGGCCCAGTTGGACCCACCAGCCGCAGCCTCGGCATCAAAGGCCGCCTGAAGGGCATTTTTCATTTCATCGTTGCTTGGTGGCGTCCGGTCACAACCGCCAAGAATCAGCGCCATGGCCAGCGCACCACCCAAACCGGGAAATAGCCGCCCCATTGCCCCATTCGTCATCGGAATCATTGCTTGCCTCCTGATTTGGCTGATAATTCGCCGGATTTGATCGCCCATCTATATGCTGAACACCGAAGGACTAAGACTTCGTTAGCGTTTAAACTGTATAGAATTTCAGATTAACAGCATGGGGCGTGCGCGTATCGCGCAGCTTTGGGGCAGATCAATGGCTTACGGTTTTGATCCAAAGGGCAGTATTCCAAAGGCTGTGGCCATGGTCGCAGGTCTATTGGCGATCGGTCTGGTCATTGGCCTCGGCCTCGGCCGATTTGGGGCTGCCCATGTGGCAACTGGTCCGCAACCGATCATCATACAGCCGGAACAGGCACCAACAGATCGGGTAGCCGAAACCAGACCGGGGGCAGGGCCAATGCCTCCCGTGGACCAAAACGCAGAAATCCCGACACCCGAGCCACCACCCCAGCAAACCGCGGCCCTGCCAGCGGCTGTCGCAGCACCGGGCCCAAAGCCGATGATGACCGACGGTGCCTGGCGCCATGGTACGCGCCAGTTGCCCGAATTGGGCCAGACACCCGTTGTGGCGTTGATTATCGATGATGTTGGCCCTGACCGGCGCGGGACACAGCGCGCCATCGAACTGCCGCCATCGGTGACCCTATCGCTTCTGCCCTATGCAACGGATGTGGCCAAGATTGCTGCGCGCGCCAGGGCAGCCGGTCATGAAATCATGGTGCATATGCCCATGGAACCGATTGGTGATTCCGATCCCGGCCCGGATTCAATTGATGCGGGCATGACCCCGGACCAGGTCAGCGAAGCGCTGGACAAGGCATTGGGCGCTTTTGAGGGCTATGTAGGTCTGAACAATCATATGGGCTCAAAGGCGACACAGGACCCGGCGGTGATGCGGGCAGTGATGGAAGGTCTGCGCAGCCATGGCCTGTTTTTTCTGGATAGCCGGACCACGGGCAAAACAGTTGGCATGGAAGCGGCATCTGATGCGGGCGTTCCAGCCATAAGTCGCGATATATTCATCGATGATAATCCGTCGGCGATCGAAATTGAACGCCAGCTGACGGCTACCGAAGCCTTCGCCCGCCGCCATGGTGCGGCTGTTGCCATTGCCCATCCACGGGCAGGATCGCTTGATATAATCGAACGCTGGCTGGCCGAGGTTCAGCAGCGTGGCATTTATCTGGTGCCGATCAGCGAATTGGTCCGGCGTAAACTGTCTGTCGCGCAGGCGGGCTGATCTGCGCTGATTACTGGCCCTGTTTAGGCATACCTGCAAAGCGCACGGCTTCTTCGGCAGCACGGATCAGAGCGCGAGCCTTGTTCTGCGTTTCCTGAAACTCGGTTTCAGGATCGCTGTCATAGACAACACCGCCGCCCGCCTGCACATACATCATGCCGTCTTTGACCAGAGCCGTGCGCAGGACGATTGCCGTATCCATGGATCCGTTGGCTGAAAAATAACCGACGCCACCTGCATAAATGCCGCGTTTTTCCATTTCCAGTTCATCGATGATTTCCATGGCACGCACTTTGGGCGCGCCCGATACGGTGCCTGCCGGAAATCCTGCAATCAGGGCTGATATCGCGTCCACTTCGGGACCGACATCGCCTTCGACATTCGAGATGATGTGCATGACATGGGAATAACGTTCGATAACGAATTGTTCTGTCACCTTGACTGATCCGATTTTGGCAACCCGGCCCACATCATTGCGCCCCAGATCAAGCAGCATCAGATGTTCGGCACGCTCCTTGGGGTCGGCCAGCAGTTCGACAGCCAATGCGCGGTCTTCGGCGCGGTCGCGGCCACGCGGCTTGGTCCCGGCAATGGGTCTGATTGTTACCTTTCCATCGCGCAGGCGCACCAGAATTTCCGGGCTGGACCCCACAATGGAAAATCCACCCATTTCCAGATGATATAAAAACGGTGATGGGTTCAGCCGCCGCAATGCGCGATATAGCGCAAAGGATGGCAGCGTGAATGGCACCGAAAACCGCTGGCTGGGCACGACCTGAAATATATCACCGGCGGCGATATACTCTTTGGCCTTTGCAATCATTTCAAAATAGCGCGACTTGGGCGTATTTGATTTCGGTTCCGGCAAATTAGCGAACGGGTCCGGTATGCCGGTATCGAAACTGACCGGCTTGGCCAGATCGGCAATTGCATCATCAAGGCCCGCGCGCGCGCGGGCATAGGCCACATCCGCTGAAACATTCGGCTGGCGGCGCACCGGTGTGATCAGTACCAGCGCATCTTTCACACTGTCGAAGATGGCCATCAGCGTTGGGCGCGCAAATATGCCATCAGGCAGGCCCAATGGATCATGTGGCACATTGGGCAGATGTTCCATCTGGCGCACAATGTC
>CAISDR010000117.1 GCA_903884125.1 uncultured bacterium | reverse complement strand
TGCCACCATCAGCGAAATGAGTAGACTGGGCTTTATCCCAACCGCCGAATATTTCGTCAATCGTAAACAGTTTCAAGTTTGGCAGTGCTGGACCGGATTTGGCAGCGCTGGCATCGCGCGGGCGAAAGAAATGTTTTGCCGCCAGCGCCTGCCCCTCGGCTGAATAAAGATATTCAAGATAGGCGGTGGCAAGTTTCCTTGATCCGCGCTTGTCCACTACCTTGTCGACCACTGCCACCGGCGGTTCTGCCAGGATCGAGATGCTGGGCGTGACAATCTCGAAATTATCGGCACCAAATTCTTTTAGTGCCAGATAGGCTTCATTTTCCCAGGCAATCAGCACATCGCCAATGCCACGTTGGGCAAAGGTTGTGGTAGACCCGCGCGCGCCTGAATCCAACACTTTGGTATTGGCATAAATCTTTTTCACAAACGCGCGCGCAGTTGTTTCATCCCCGCCGGGCTGGCTTAAGGCATAGCCCCAAGCACCCAGATAGTTCCAGCGCGCACCACCGGATGTTTTGGGATTGGGTGTCACAACTTCAACGCCAGATCGGGTCAGGTCAGACCAATCCATGATCTTGGCCGGATTGCCCTTGCGGACCAGAAAGACAATGGTTGACGTATAAGGCGCTGCATTCTGTGGCAGGCGGCTTTGCCAGCCGTCGGCGATCAATCCGCCATTTTTGCGCAAGGCATCCACATCATAGGCCAGCGCCAAAGTCACAATATCGGCTTCCAGCCCATCGATCACCGATCGCGCCTGTTTGCCAGAGCCACCATGAGACTGATTGATCGTGACATTATCGCCTGTCTTGGTCTTCCAGGTTTTGGCAAATGCAGTGTTGAATTCCTGATAAAATTCGCGGGTCGGATCATAGGACACATTCAGCAATGTGACATCAGCCGCCCTTGCAGGGGTGCTTGGTGCCTGGCAGGCAAGACTGACCGAGAATGCAAAACCTAAAACCGTAATCAGTTTTTCAATCGTGAACCGTCCCATGTGGTGGCTCCTGTGCAGGGGATGCAGATGGTCGCTTACCCTAGCCACATAATTGTCCACTTAAAAAGTTATATTAGCAAATATATACACTAATATACTGTTTAATATGCGTAAATATATCCGTTAATGTGAATTGGCGTTTAAAATTGCCTAGTCGTGACTTGGTTGGTCAGCCCGCATAGGTGCGGTTCAGCTTGCGCATACCACCGATCCAGCGATCATAATCCTGTGTCTTGCGGCGCATGTAATCCAGTACGACCGGGTGGGGCAGAATCAGGAAGGTTTCATTGGCAATGGCCTGCATCACGGCTTCGGCCACATCCTCGGGTTCGATCATGCCATTGACGCTGGCCACGCCATCAGGATTACCGGCAGTCATGGCTGTCCGCACGGCCTGCGGGCATAACACAGATACCTTGATCCCCTGGTCGCCATGGGTGATCGCCAGCCACTCGGCCAGACCAACGGCTGCATGTTTGGTCACGGCATAGGATGCCGATCCGATCTGGGATAACAGTCCGGCGGCAGATGCCGTATTGATCAGATAGCCACCACCACGCGCGATCATGCGCGTCACCACATGGCGTGCCGCCCAGACATGGGCCATCACATTAACGTCCCAGATCAATTGCCATTGGTCGTTTGGTGTTTCGGCGCCACCGCCAAAACCGATGCCCGCGTTGGAACAGAACATGTCTATGGGGCCATGATCGGCCTCAACCCGTTCGATCAGGTGCTGGATATCCGCCTCTTTGCTCACATCGGTTTTAAAGCTGACACCGCCGATCTGCTTGGCGGTGGCTGCGGCACCTTCACCGTTCAGATCCGAACAGACAATCAGTTTTGCCCCTTCGGCGGCAAAACGGACTGCCATGGCCTTGCCGATGCCGCCAGCGGCACCTGTTACAACGATGATCTTGTTTTTTACGTCCATGGTCTCGATTTCCCGCCCTGTCGTTTATTTGAAGCAGGGATGTTAGGCGGCGTAAGCTTTATTTGTCCATGGCGCGTTAAGGCATTGTCGCGAGTAACTTGCTTTACAGAACTGTCTCGACCCAATAGTCTTGTGATCAACGGAACGGCAGGCCCGATTTTGGGCAAATATAAATATCGGGGGGCAGGATTATGAACGCTGCTGAATATCTGGCATTTGCTGAACATTTCGTGGGCTCAATCGAACGCGGCGATACTGCGGCAGTCCGGGCCTGCTATGCGCCCGACGCCAAACTTTGGCACAATACGGATGGCATAGAGCAGACGGTCGACCAGAACATGAAGTTGCTGGACTGGTACATCAAGACCATGACCAATCGCCATTACCGCATCCTGCGCCGCGTGGCGCTCGAAGACGGGTTCCTGCAGATGCATGTGCTGGAAGCAACGCAGCCCGACGGTCAGCCGTTCAAGCTGGATGCCTGTGTCGTGGTACGCATGGCCAATGGTGTGATCACCCGGCTTGATGAATATCTGGACTCCAAACAGACGGCGGTTCTGGCGGCATTCGGCAGGCGGAGCTAGATAGTACTGATACCTGCCGACAGGAATCGCGCTTAAATATTTGATGGGGTGGCGATGGAACTGGTCGTTACCTATCTGGAGCTGAGATCGCGTCCAAACTTTCAGGCCGTACACATGCCTGAAGACCTAAAGTTCCAAATCGAAAAACTTTCTGCCACGCAGTACCTGACACTTTTCCGTCAGATCGGTGAGCCAGTTAAATGGGACGACAGAAAAAAATGTCGCCTGATCAATTACAGGCGGTGCTGAACAATGCCAGACTAAATCTGCTTACCGCTCAGAAAGGCGGACAATTGTTTGGTTTTTGTGAAACGTTTCAACACACTATTGCCGAAATTGAGATTTTATATTTTGGACTAACGCCCGAAATGCAGGGCAAAGGATTTGGTCCAAAGTTTCTATGCTGGATTTTAGAGACACTTTGGAGCGACGACATAAAGAGAATATGGCTTCATACCGATACAAACGACCACCCAAAGGCAATCGACACATATTTAAATGCAGGTTCAAAATTTATGATCGAAAGGTGGAAAATTTCTCGGACTGAGGGGAATCCTAAGTTGGATAAGTAGTCATGGTTTAGTATCGCGGCCGGTCTATTCCGGTGCGACGAACACGCGGTTGCGTCCGGCGTGTTTTGCCCGATACATTGCCTTGTCAGCCCTGGAAATGGAATCGGTCCAATTCTGGTCTTTAGCCAGGAATCCTGAGACCCCGATACTGACCGTCAGGCATATTTCGCCAGAGGCAGATATTTGTCTGTGTTGTTCGATGGAAACTCGGATGCGCTCAGCCATTTCCATTGCACCGGACCGCCCGGTACCGATCAACAATACCACGAATTCCTCGCCGCCATATCTTGCTGCCAGATCGGTTGCGCGGCCCATGGACCTGAAGGTCCTTGCCATTTCTGCCAACGCCTGGTCGCCAGCGTTGTGGCCATACGTATCATTGATCATTTTGAAATGGTCGATATCGATCATCAGAAGACTGGTATCGGTACCAAACCTTTTAAAACGATTAAATTCAGCCTCCATAGCTTCGATCAGCGTGCGCCTGTTCGCCAATCCTGTCAGCGGATCAATGCGCGCAAGCTCCTGCAGTTTCTCTTCAAGCTTTTTGCGGTCCGTGATGTCGCGAACAATAGTTGCAACGCCGATGACAGTATCAAGTTCATCAAGTATCGGCGACAACGAAACAGATACGTCGATTTTTGTGCCATCTT
>CAISDR010000116.1 GCA_903884125.1 uncultured bacterium | reverse complement strand
TTGTCCGAAGCAGGAATAACCATCCGCTCTGACGTGGAGAATCTGGCAGCCAATACCAGCCTTGCGCAGCGTTGCCGCCAGCGCATCGCGGTTTTGGGACTGAATGCAGTATGTCCAATAAGCCCCTTGAACATTATCGGGCTGGCCTGCTGTCTGAATGCCGGGGACCGACCTAAGTGCATCATCAAAAAAATTCGCATTTGAACGGCGTACCGCCATTTGAGTGTCCACAAATGCAAGATTTGCCAATCCGATTGCTGCGGCAACATTATTGGAACAAAGAAAATATCCCGGTTCCGGAATATCGCTATCTTGATTTATTTCGCCGTTGGGCAGTCGGAAGCTTTTCAAGTCAATGCCGAATTTGCGAAGGCGACGAGCCCGGTCGCGCTGTAACTGATCGGCCAGTAAAAGGACAGCGCCATCACCGGCTGTCAATTGCCGAACCGCCTGCAGTGAATACACTGTCGCGAATGCACCTGCATTGCCCAAGGCGATGCCATCGATTGTTGCACCAAATGCCTCGGTTGCGTCTTCAATCACCGGAATTTTTTTAGCCCGACCAATTTCCACCGCCCCCCTGATATCGCCCACGTTGCCGTTCCAGTGATAAAACAGAATTGCCCGGGTTCGCGGCGTAATTTTAGCTTCAATGTGATCCGGGCGCGGCATGCCAGAATCCGGATCAACATCACACCAAACCGGCCTGGCACCTATTATTGCGATGGGCATAACTGTCGCGGTGCAGGCAAGCGGGGATACAATGACTTCATCACCTGCACCAACCCCAGCCAATTTCAAGGCCAAAGATGTTGTGCCCGATGGATCATTTGTCAACAGCGGTTCCGGATGATTGAGATACGTTCCAAGTGCCGTTTCAAAATCTGATACTATTCTTCCCTCAGCGATAAAGCCGCTGGCCAGAACCGTACTCACAGCAGCTATTGCCTCCGGCGACATCGCGACTTTAAAAAGTGGAATGGGGGCACTTTGCATCATCTGGCCAAAATGACCTCTACGATTTGCTGACGATCAATTTCATTTACCCACCAACCGCAGGGCAAGTGAATGAGGCTTTCGAAATAACTATCCAGATTTGGCAGAGGTGCTGCATATTGCGAAAAGATCTGGTGGCGATCATTTCGCTTGTGTGGATAGGACCAACCAATGCCAGCCGCACTCAGACGTGCGGCAATCTTTTCCCGGTCATCGCACAACAGGGAATAAACCCAATAACACGGTTCAGCTGATTGGTCCCAGGCAGCTGGTCGAATATGCGGCTGATTTCGAAAGGCGCCATCAAAGAATTTGCCGTTTTGAACATGCGCATTGATGACCGTGTTGAAATAAGGTATCTGCGCCAGCCCCATCGTCGCCGATATATTGTTCATATTGTATTTGTAGCCGACATCAAC
This sequence comes from uncultured bacterium, assembly GCA_903884125.1. GTDB lineage: Bacteria > Pseudomonadota > Alphaproteobacteria > CAISDR01 > CAISDR01 > CAISDR01. The sequence continues at coordinate 9,625 of CAISDR010000116.1, read as the reverse complement.
AGCGTTGACCCTGGAACGATCAACACCGCGCTCAAGCCCAAACCAGCGCAGCTTTCTGGCGCGAGTCAAAAGATCGGTATTCCTCAGCACAAGCATGCCACCATCACCGGTGGTAATGTGCTTGATGGCCTGAAATGAAAAGATCGTGAAATCAGCCTGGGTTCCGATAGCCTGACCGCGCCATTTGGCACCCAGCGCCTGTGCTGCGTCCTCGATCAGCACAAGTCCGTTACTGTCGGCCAACTGGCGAAGCCCATCTATGGCAACCGGGATGCCTGCATAATCCACAGCCATGATTGCCCGACAGCGATCTGTAATAACCGGGGCAACTGTCGCGGCATCTATCGTTCCATTCATAGGATTAATATCGGCAAACCTTATGTCGGCCCCAGCATGTCGGATTGCCATATTCGTGGGCTCGGCAGTCATGGCAGTTGATACCTCTTCATCCCCCTGCCCGATTCCAGCCAAAACCAGTGCCAGATGAAGAGCGGCGGTCCCAGACGAACACGCAACAACTGATTCAACACCAAGCCATTGCGAAAACTGCTTTTCAAATTCGCTCACCTTAGCGCCTTCGCCGATTTGGCCACTGTAAAGCGTCTTCTGAAGCGCTGGCATCAATTCATCCGCAGGCGGCATATGAACTTTGTATAGGGGAACCCGGATATTCAAAACACTCAACCTCTCGAAGCTTTATTGGCATGCATGGATGGCTTAAGCGCTATTTCTTTCAAAAACGGGAGTGGGACCTTGGCTTGACAGCCGCACCAGCCATGGACTTAAAAGTTGCTCATTTTTGCATGATATAATCTTAAATCCAATATATCGGTTGTAGACTTAAACCAATGTCTCCAACGATCATTCGCGATTGCGGCGGAACGTCCACAGACTAGTTTGGGTCGATTTGGACCGGCGGAACGCTTTCGCCATATTTGGCAAGATAGAGCCGATAGGACTCATTCCAGGTGTCATCGCCGAATCCACCGGCACTTTCATGAACAAGTGAGATCGGCCAGGTACTCATTCTCAGGCCCCGCAGTTCCGCCTGCCGGCAGAAATCAAGATCATAGAAATGAAATTTGAACTGTTCATCAAATTTCAGACTATTCCTGATGAGTGTATTTGAGTGCACCGCCAAAAAAACGCCATCCATCAGGACGCATTGCCGGGGTACTTCCCCATAGAAGTTAATCGACGCGGGTGGAAACACGCTGCCATGTGCGACAATACCGCTTAAATTAGGCTTGTCCCACGTATAGGCGCCGTCCACAAATGCCCAGGACGGTTGGCCGGAAATTCGCTTTGTGGTGCCTGCAATGCCGATAATATCATTTTGGGCAAGACCCTGGCGTACATTCTGCTGCCAGAAAAGATCCATAATATGAATATCGTCATGCAGGAAAACCAGTATCGCCGGACTGTCTGCCGCAGATTCGATGGCGGAGTTATAAAGTGCCGATAGCGACGAGCGATTATTATCGAAAAGTATAACTTCAAAATCCTGCGCATAGGCTGCAAAGCGTTCAGCCCACTTACCCAGGGCAGATTCCTTCAAGAACTGCTGACGGGTGCCGCGAGTTGCGCAGACAAGACGAATTCGATCCATCACATCCCCCACAAATTCGCGCCAGCGTGATACCACATCACAGCCAGCTATTGCATATGCCTTTGGTACAGGGCCTTGTAAAGTCGTTCCAACTGGCAGGCGCGAATATTGCCTTTTGTAACCGAGCTTTCATTGACGCGCGCGCGCAGCCCTGCCCGCAATTGCGAAAGCTCGTTTGAACGGCCAGCCCATTCGACGGCAAGATCAATATAGTCATCTGGTGATCGGGCGACAAATGTCTCTAACTTCACTGCTTCAAGGATAGATTGGGACCATCGGCTGACCATTGAAAACTGTGGCAGCGTGATCACGGGGACACCCATGCACAGACTTTCAAACGTAGTCGTCGATCCTGAAAATGGAAAAGTATCCAGACAAAGATCCACATGCCGGTAAAGTGCCAGATGATCGCCAACGGTCTGAATGCCAGGGGAATGAAATATAACCCGCGCAGGATCAACCGGCCGGACCGCCCCCAACCGGGCTAATATATGCTTTTGTAGATTCGCATTTGAATAGAAATCTTTATATTTCAGCATCAGCCGAGAACCGGGAACAGCATCAATTACCCGCCCCCATAGTGCCAGCACATCCGCATTGAATTTCGCGGGATTGTTGAAGCTGCCGAATGTGAAGTTATTTTGTGAAAGCATGGGCAATGGTCCAGGATCCAATGCACCATCCATCCGGTCATGAACATAAAATCGCGGCAGACGCACAATTCGCTCGGAAAACTTTTCTGGCGAATGCTTTGGCGACAACGTCGGATCTGAAACAAGATAATCCACCTGATCAAGGCCGGTCGTCCCAACATCATGAAAACTGATCTGAATCGGTGCCATACGATATTGGCCCAAAAATATCCGATTAGTATCGAACCGACCGGCTAGCAAGACCAGAATGTCCAGATTGTCCAACCTGATTTTTTCAGCTAGCGCGCGATCTGATAAATGTGCGATCACGGTAAACCGGTCGGCAAGTCGGGCAAAGTCGTCAGTCGCCGAATCTGGCGCACGAACATCGGCGTACAGATGACACTCAAATTCCGACTTGTTATGATTGGCCAGCACGGGAAGTAAATTCCGGGCTACCGAGTGCTGGCGGAAATCACCTGAAAGATAACCAACACGTACGCGCCGTCCAGTGCGCGCGGTTGTGCCTGGTGGCTGGATCGGTACCATGGGCTCGAAACGAATCCGGGCCAATGCCGATTTTGTTTCCATCAGCAATTGTTCAGGCTTCAGTTTGTTTGAATATGGCAATCCCGAAAGCAGACCGCGCGCCAGTTCCGGAAAATGCGCCTCCATCTGCGGCATCGCCATCAGCATGCGATATCCGTCAAGCGCCATGTCGATTTCACCAACCTGCGCCAGAAGCGAACACTTCTGTAAGGCTGTCTGCACAGTCTGGCGACCGCGCGCCTCGGTTTCGGCAATAATTTCGAACGCCCGGTCAAATCGTGACAGACGCATCAGCACGTCGATCAGGTCACCACGGCCTTTTTGGAAATCCGGGTGACACTTCACGCATTGCTCCAGAATTCCCACCGCTTCATCTGGCCGCCCAAGGCCAATCAGAGCAGCACTCCTGTTTGCCAAAGCTTCAGCGGATTCCGGATGAATCCGCAGTGCGTGCCCCGACATGTCCAGTGCTTTCGAATATTCAGCCAGATCGACAAGTGCTGCAGCGTGATTGTTGATATAACGCAGATCGCGCATGCCGCTTTGATAAGCGCGTTCAAGGTAGATTGCAGCCTTTCGCCTGTCGCCCATTGCCTGACATGCGGTGCCAAATTCCCCCAGAGCTTTGTCATTCGCCGGATCGCAAACCAGCGCGCTTGCCAGATGAATTGCTGATTGCTTGAAATCAGCCTGAAACAAATAGCAAACGCCCAATTCCCGATACAGGACCGGGTTGGAAGGAAGACGCCGAATCTGGAAGCTTATGAATTCCGCTGCTTGGCTATGCTGACCCAGAATGCGCAACGCCGTAATGACACCAAGCATTATTTCGATTGAGTGGGGGGTGATTCGTAACGCCTGCTTGAACCGCGCCAGCGCGCCACTGGCGTTGCCACTGGCCAATAATTCTTTGGCAATTTTCAAATCATTCGGACTTGGTGTCATAGTTATGGACCGCGTTCAGATCATCTACCTTTTTACGGTCTGCGACCGATCCGCTATGGCTAAGCCTGAAAATAAAACTGGCCACCCAATTATTTTTGTGGTGGTTTCCGGTTGGCAGGTTTCCCCGCTTTCCCTTTCTGGGCGTCCATCTCGTCATGGGCTGCCTTGTATGCTGCACCAAATAATTCCTGGCCAGCACTGACAAGATTTGCCTGCGGGTTTGATTTGCAAAAGGCATCAATTGTCGGCAGCATATTGTACCCGTCAATTTTCTGATTGCTCAAAAGATCAAGCTTCTCAGAATAAAAGAGCAGCATGCTTTGCGACGTCAGGAATCCGTTGAGCCATTGCGCATGTTCAAACCAGCCCGACCCGGCAGCGCGCTTATCTGTCCATACCGAACACAGGTCTGCACCAGCACCCAATACACGTCCCGTGGCATACATTTGATTGCGCACATTGACTTCGGCCTCCTGTGCCAGAACTGGTGACGTCAAGCCAATCGCAAGAAGACATAGGATAGTTTTTTTTACCGTCATAAACATCGATTTATATCCAAAATTATATCAATTCAGCCGAATGCTATCATGGGAGAACTCAGACTGACCAGTTTAAACCGCACTCAAAGCCGCGATCAGTTCTTCAATGACAGAGTGCCAATCACCGGGTCGGGATTGGCGTATCAAGTTCACACTTGGATACCAATGGGTCTTTGATGAACCCAATCCCCAACGCCAGTCAGGCGCAAAGGCCAAAAGACCAATAGTTGGCATTCCCATTGCACCGGCCAGATGCAATATTGCGGTATCAACGGATACTACCAGATCCATCTCATTTAATATTGCCGCTGTATCCGCCATATCTTCGATCAACGGTGCATGAACAAAGACATTGGGGTGACACCGAAGGCTGATAATATCATCCAAAGCAAATTCTGTCTGCACCAGATGGAAATCTACTGATCTGACATCAAAAAGTTCTGCCGCTATGTCTACCGGGATTGAGCGCAGAGAGTCATTGGGATGGTTTGGGTTTCCCGAAAACGCCAACCCAATTCTGCGTCGACCGACCTTGCCCAAAATTCTCTGCCATTTCCTGATAAAAATATCCGATGCGCTGATGTAAGCAAACGTTTCCGCAGACCTACTTTGCGCGGACCCTTGTAGAAACGGAACACTCATCAAAGGAATTTGAAAATCACATTCTGGTATGGGCCCGCCAGTTGGCGCGAAACGCAGCATCGGGCTTAGCAGATTGCGCAATGCTTGTTGTGCCATGATTGTGACATCGGCCCCGCGCAGCGACAAATCCAGGGCATATCGAACAAATTGCAGCGTATCGCCCAATCCCTGTTCAGCCCATAACAGTATATGCCTGCCGCGAACCGGGATGGATTGAGACCATAATGGTGAATCCCCGACAGGAGCTTTTAGCGTATCCACTGCCTTAAATCGTGCCTCGTAATCTGCCCAGCCCGGTAAAAAATTTCCCAGCCGAAGATGCGATATACCCCGATTATACCTGGCAACAGCATAATCAGGGTCTATCAAAAGCGCCTTGGTCAGAAACAACAGAGCCATATCGTCAACCGCAGTCCCCTGAAAAGCTACGGCTGCATTATTATAGGCCTGGGCATTGAGTGGATCGAGGACAACACCATGAAGAGCATGTAACAGCGCTAGACTGTATCGCTTTTCCGCTTCGTGAATAAGGCTTATATTTATATGGGCGCTTGCATGCATTTGATCGAGCGCAATCGCACCTGTCAGATTTTCAAGCGCAGATTGATATCTTCGTAATCCTATTTGGGCCAATCCCAGATTATACAAATTGCCTGCATTTTCTGGCATCAAGCAGACAGCACGGGTGAGCCACAAGTTGGCTGAAATCAGCGACCGGACTTTACGCAGGGACCCGCCAAGATTCGATAGCGCGGGGGACAGACCCGGGGCAAGTGCAATCGCACGGCAGGCGCTTTGAATACTATCTTCCACACGTTCAAGATGCCCCAGGGCAGCGGCGCAATTTACCCATATTTCCGCGATATGAGGCGCTATACGCTTTGCCGCTTCGAAATGAATCAGCGCTCCATCTGCATCCTGGTCGGTAAGCAGCAGATTTCCCAGTAAACCCAGTGATTCTATATTCGCTGGCATCAGGGTGGCGAGATGTCGTCGGCTACAAATCTCAAAAGCCCTTGCCTTTTGCGACCCAGCTATGGTCGCAAGACCGACATATGCCTCAGGCATCGAGGGCGCCAGAACTGCCAGCGCAAGAAGATGCGGCTTGGCCTGTTCAAGAGCGCCAGCATTTATGTAGATTTCGCCCAGCGCCAGGCGACAGGCCCAATTTGCCCTATCGCGGGTGGCAATTGCGATCAGATTTTCCATCGCCGCGCGATTATTACCCTGGCTGAGTAATAGCAACGCTTCTGTTACCAGCAAAAAACTATCATTCGGCGTTGTGCGGCGAATGCGCCGGCATTTCGCCTCTGCCTCAAGGTATCTGCCCTGCATGTAAAGGCGAAAAGCCACTTCGCCGTCGACCGGCAGCCTTATATCCATCATAGGGCCCCCATGAACACCAAACTTGATTTGCAATTGCCAAAATGAACGCCATTCTGGAAAATACGAGGCTTATCCATCATAGTCGGAACACCCGCAAGGTAAATGTGTTCGGGATCGAAGTACCCTCGAGCGTGAACCAAAATCCATTGGGCGCAGGATCTATGTTTAAGATATATGCAGGCCGGAGCGATATGCGAAGCGGGCGATTTCCCCTTCTGGCATTGATTTGCCTTTTTTACCTTTGCTGCAACTCTTTGCCTGCCATTGCGCAAACGTCATTGCCGCTCCTCCTGATTTCAAAAACCATGGTGGCAAATGCTGATGCTATCGCGGCGGATCCTTCTGTTTCCGCAGATGGCCGTCGGATTGCATTCTGGTCCAATGTTGCTGATCTGGTGCCCGGCGATACAAACGGATATTCGGATGTTTTCGTCTATGATACTGTTACGACAACACTTGATCGTGTATCTATCTCCAGCACCCGCCAACAGGCAAGCAACAATAACGTATCTCCGGTGATTTCCGGCGATGGACGATTTGTTGTGTTTGAAAGTACAAGTTCAAACTTCACTGGGGTGGCTGATGGTGTGCGCGTTTTGGTCCGCAAGGACCTGAATACCGGTGCATTGGATCGTGTCAGCCCAGCGGCGTTGCCCAACCTGCGATCGGTTGAAGCATCTCAGGCCAGTATTTCGGGAAACGGCCAGATCGTTGCATTCAACCTCACCCTGGTGGATTCAAATGGCGGCTATGCCGCCACAATCGGCATCCGCGATATGAATTCCGCAACCATCTCGCAGCCGGTCATGGGCATTGGCGGGGCCGCTGCAAATGGTTTTTCCTTTACCCCCTCAATCTCTTCGGATGGACGGTTTGTGGCCTTTCATTCCTATGCAACCAATCTGGTTGCTGACGCCGTCAGCATTCCGTCGGTGTACCTGTTGGATCGCTTGACCGGCGCAATCAGTCTGGTTTCAAAGTCGGCTGCGGGATTACCTGCAGATGGCGGCAGTCTGAATGCAGCCATTTCCGGAAACGGTCAGTATGTGGTTTTTGAATCAACGGCTAGCAATCTGGCAAATGTAATTCCAGGGACACGGCAGTTTTATCGGGCCGATCTTGTCAATCATAAGTTGGATCTTATCAGCACGGATGCACGTCAAGTACCTGCCTATGATCCGGTCGCCTTCGGATTTTTCACACATACAAGCGCAATTTCTGCCGATGGGTCGAAAATTCTGTTTCAGACATTGGCTCAGAACCTGGGTGCAGATGACCTAAACAGCGCGCAGGATATTTACCTGAAAGATATGACTACCGGTAGTGTTCAGGCGGTTGCATGCGCAGGCGCTGGATTGCCCGATACCGGCAGCACCAGTCCCGCCATAAGTGCAAATGGAGCCATCATCGCATTTAATGCTACGGGTCTGTTGACCGGCGCACCGCCGGGTGGCGGAGTTTACGTGACCGGGAATCCTGGCTGCCCGATCCTGCCGCCCAAAGCCATCGACACCGGCTGGTGGACCTTTGATGGAAAGGCAGGATGGGGCGGATTTACCGAAATCAATACAATATCTGGCAATCTGTTTTTTGGCCTGGCAAATTATGATGATGCTGGTGAACCTGTTTGGGAATATGGCGTGTTAAACAGGATGCCAAATAGCGCCAATGGTTTTTCCGGAACGCTCTATCAATTTCACGGGGGCCAAGGTTCAGGCCCTATAGTTTTGGGCATAACCCGAATTTCTCTGGATCAGACCAGTGCACTTCACCTTTCATTGCCATTGTCACTTGGTGGTACGGAATTGACTGGGCGGCGTTATGCAATCGGAAATACCGTTATTCCTGCTGATCCGCGCATTCGATTGCAATCGGGCTGGTGGTGGGCGCCGGACCGGTCAGGCATGGGGTTGCCAATGGAAATACAGGGATCGCGTATTTATCTGGCGCAACTTGACCGTGGCACAAATGGTGGATCGATCTGGCGATCTGCGCTATTTGATATTGTTACCCCCAGCTCGAATGGCATTTTCAACGAAGTGCGCGGCGGACCCAGCTTTCTGATTGATCGCAGCGGGCCGTTTGGTGTTTCCAACCCGGTGCCATTTGTCCTCGATCAATATGCGGGTACCACGGCACGGCTAACGGTTTCAACCGGAGCAATGAACATTCAGAAATTCAATCAGTTTTAATTACCCAATGACCCGACTGTCAGATCGATGACCGGTTTACAGATTTCGGTGACGTTCATTCTGGTTCGAAAATCAGATGCCGCAGAATGTGCAAATTTCGCCCATGCACCTGATGCCAGAAACGCGCGGCATACCCGCCCCAGATTTTCAGATTCCGCTAACTGCATGAATTCGGTATAGGGATTGTCATACGGAATAACCTCTGAGACCACACAGGTTTCGCGTTCCAGCATCTCAACCACCCGCATGCAAGAAACAAAACGCGGATCAACGCCGCCTGCTTTTGAATCAAAGGCATGCAAGGTCAGGTTCAGACCAATCTTTGCACGGTCAATGAGTGAATTCATATGAACAGCGGGCAGCCAGCCAATGGGAAATCCCCGCCCAACCGCTGTAACCCCGACACCTTGTGATTCAAGATCGCCGAGTACCTTCAGGCGGTGGGGGGTTGCGGTACCAAAAAAGAAGACATCAATGTTCCTTGGGGCTGAATTGAACCCGGGTTGATCCGGGTGTGTATGACCCACAGGCAGAAAATGAACCTGCGGACCATGTCCGCGATAGGCCTGCGCGGTGCGTTCCAGCAGGCACCACGTGAAGTCGGCGCCGGCGACCATTCGATCAAAATTGCGTGTGCGCAGTGACAACAGTTCGGCTTTGTTGCCACCACCATAAAGGATACCATGTTCGGCATATGGGATACGACCATCGACCATTAGCTCTGTGGCAACCACCCCGATTTTCAGACGATGCTCCGCCTTTGCCGCCAGCAGCCGGTCAACGAAATGCGTATCATGAAAGCTTTCAAGATAAATATTTACAGCATCATTGAATAACTGGTCATAGCTCACCGTCACCTGATGGCCGCAAAGCCGCAGCGTCTTCTGAATAAAATCAATCAGCGGTGTCAGCGCGACGGCGATATCGATTGGGCCGTGGTTATTTGTCAGAATGTTAAACCACATGTTGCAATATGCGCCCTTAGTTAGTAATGCCTAGGTGATCGAAGCGTTTAAAGCAGCCTTGACCAAAGGTCCACCGGCATCTTGGCACCGGATTGATAAACGGAAAACCATCTTTTATGTCGGACCCGAAAGAGAAAATCGAACTGGGGCATTTGCGCCTGCAAGA
>CAISDR010000115.1 GCA_903884125.1 uncultured bacterium | reverse complement strand
TTCGGTGGCACCGGCATCAGGCAGTGCCGCACAATTGCAGCTTAATCAGAACAAAGCCCGGCAAAGCGCACAAAATGTCGTGCGTGCCATGGCTGACATGGGCATGCCCGCAGGCCGCATCCGTCTGTCATCACTGACATCGGATGAAGTCAGCGCCAACGAAGTGCACGTCTACGTAAAATAATCCGGCGCTTGCTTATTGACTAAACATGTCGCGATAGGATCGGCTGTTACCGATGCTGGTTGCTTCATAAACCCCACGCGCGATTGCCCGCGCCAGACAGTCTGCTGCCGCATTGCCGATCATGGCAACCTGCCGATGCCGGTCGCCGGATAGCGGTCTTTTTGCGATGGCCAACATGAATACGCTGTCACCGTCGATGGGTGTGTGTGCCGGACGCATGGCACGGGCAATGCCGTCCTGAGCCATTATCGCCACACGTTCCGCCTCGTTACGGGTCAGGTCGGCATCGGTTGCAATCACGGCGATGGTGGTGTTTGACCCTGGCATCGGATCAATCTTGCCATCAGTTGGAAAATCCAGACCGGTCGATCCCGCATGAATGGCATCCTGATCGCCAAGTTCACCGGGTGCTGCAAAGGGGGCGGCCCAGAAGGTCGACGTGCCGGGCACCAGAACCGATCCGATTGAATTGACCGCGACCAGCGCGCCGACCATGAACCCTTGCGCCATGAGGACCGAGGCGGAACCAAGGCCGCCTTTAAGCTGCCCGGCCTTGGCCCCGGTGCCAGCGCCCGCTGTCCCCAGACCAAACCGTCGGTCGGTATTGGCCAGCGCATCATCCAGCGCGGCAATGCCAAGCGCACGGTAGGGTGGCATGCAGCCCCAGCGTTTGTTCCCGCCATTGGAAAGGTCGAATAATATCGCACCCGGCAAAATCGGAACCGGCGGCATGTCGGACGAAAATTGCAGACCCAGACCGCGCGCACTCATGGCTGCTGCAATCCCGGATGCCGCATCCAGCCCCAGGGCAGAGCCACCGGATAAGACAATGCCGTTTATGCCCACCCCCATCATTTCGGATCGCAGCAGATCCGTCTCGCGCGGGCCCGGCGCACCGCCGCGAATATCGACGGCACAAATGGCCGGTTCATCGCACAAGATCAGACTGACCCCCGTGATGACATCCAGATCCTGGGCCTGACCGACGCGAATGCCCGCGACATCGGTGATCAGATTCAGCGGACCGGGTTTGGCAGCGCGGGTCATTGATCGTTGTCCAGCCGGGCCAGCACTTCGCCCATCAGGGCATTCATTTCATCAGCGGCAACCGTGCCGCGCGCAAATTCAGTAACCCCCAATCCCTCCATCAGGCTGGCGGCATAGGCCATGCGATTGCCCAAAGAAGTCTGGGCCAGTGGCAGATCGTCATCCTGAAGTTTCTGGCGCAACTCATCGGCCAGACGCCCACGCGGCGGCACACGGTTCATCACCACCAGCGCCTGCGACCGTTCCTTGGCAATCATGTCCAATGTCGGTTCTGATGCCCACACATCCATGGGCGATAATTGCACAGGCACGACCACCAGATCAGCCATGCGGATGGCCAGCCGGGTTGATGTTTCCGCGTGCGGGGGTGAATCGATGATCACCAGATCAAAATCCTTTTTCATGCGTTCAATTTCACTTTGTGCCCGCCATCCGCTGGCCGGGCGCAAGGCCAGATCATCTTCAGGTGCGAAATTGGCGCGGCGCAATTTATACCAGGCCGTCATGGACTCCTGGGGGTCCAGATCAATCAGCCCCACCCGCTTGCCCGCACCCAGAAAGGCAATGGCCAGATGGATGGAAAGCGAGGTTTTACCCGCGCCGCCTTTTTGCTGGGCGATTGTGATGATGCTGGCCATGCCATTCAAACCGGTATTCGATCCCGGCCCCCGTGCATTCTGCAAAGTGATTTCAAGTTCGCTAAGAGTTGATCACAACCCTTGGGCTGCGCCAAGCGCGCATTGACCGACTTGTCTTAGCGCCCGTGATAAGGTGAAATGATCCGCACGCAACCTGGACCAAGACTCACCATCATGCTCATGACATATAGACGACACAGTTCACGGATACTGATTGCAGGCAGTCTGTTTGCCCTGACAGCCTCTTCTCATGTGCTTGGTGGTCAAACGCTTGATCCGCAAATTGTAAAGGCAATTGGGACTGTTAATCCGAAATCCCTGCGCGCGGACGACGAAAAGCTGATCGCCTTTGGTACCCGGAATACGTTTTCCGAAGAACAGGGACAGGGCCGAGGGGTATTTGCGGCGCGCGACTGGATTGAATCCCGGTTCAGGGAAATTGCCAGCCAGTCCCATGGCCGGATGGAAGTGATGGTTGATACGTTTGTTCAACCAGCCGATGGCAAACGTGTTGCCCGCGATGTGCCGATTTCAAATGTGATCGCAATCCTGAAAGGCAGCGAGGAGACGAGCCGTACCTATGTGATCTCGAGTCACTACGACAGTCGTAATTCGTCGAATTCTGACAGTGAAAAAACTGCACCGGGTGCTGATGACAATGCCTCTGGTGTGATTGTCGTGCTGGCCGCCGCGCGTGCGCTGGTTGATCTGCCAAATCGCGCCACCATCATCTTTGTGGCCTATGGTGCCGAAGAACAGGGCTTGCTGGGATCAGGCCATCATGCACGCAGTTTGAAGGAATCAGGCATTGATGTGCAGGGCGACTTCAATAATGACATTGTTGGCAGTTCCACCGGTCCCAAGGGTGAAAAAAACCCAAACCGCCTCAGGATTTTTTCCGAAGCCCTGCCGGTTTATGCGGACATGGCGCGGATCAATGAGGCCGGGGCCGAGACCGACAGCCCGTCAAGGCAACTGGCTCGGTACGCACGGGAAATGGGTGATTTGTATGCACGGCCAATGGCAGGTCAGATGATTTATCGCACCGATCGCTATCTGCGCGGTGGTGATCACATGTCATTTTATAAACAGGGTTATCCAGCCATCCGCTTTGTCGAGGCGGTTGAAAATTTCAATCATCAGCATCAGGACGTGCGTGTCGAAGACGGTGTGCAATATGGTGATCTGATTGACTATATGGACTTTGATTATGTGGCCAAGGTAGCCCGCTATAATATCGCCAGCCTTGCCAGTGCGGCACTGGCTCCGGGTGTGCCGAAAAATGCTGTGATCCAGACCAAAGAACTGACTAATGAAACCGACCTTGCCTGGGATGCCGTTGACGGTGCGGTCAGCTATGAAGTGGTCGTGCGCGCGACCGATGAAAGCCGGTGGACCAGAACAATCCCAACGGGTGCGGCCACAAATGCCCATGTTGATCTGTCAAAGGACAATTATCTTTTTGGAATCCGCGCTGTTGATGCGGCGGGCCACAAAGGTGTTGTGGCTTTTCCGCGCCCGGAAAGATAAGGCACTGGACAATGAAACTCATACTTGCGATCACGCTTTTATTTTTTGCAATACCCAATGTGTCCCATGCCCAATCACCAGCGAGGCCCCTACTGGTCTTTGGTGCAGCAAGTCTTTCCAACGCGCTTGATGAAATCATTGCTGGATACGCCGCCCGCGATGGGGTTCAGATAAAGGCGTCGTATGGTGCAAGTTCTGTATTGGCCAAACAGCTGGATGCCGGTGCACCGGCAGACCTTTTTATTTCCGCCGATCAGGAATGGATGGACTATGTGGAAAAAAAAGGTCTGATCCGTCGGGAAAGCCGGATTGACCTTCTGGGTAATGCGCTGGTGCTGATTGCAGGTCAAAATAATGATGTGGTTGTTGATCTCAAGCCCGGCGTTGATCTGAAAATTGCGCTGGCCGGTCAAAAGCTGGCGGTTGCTGATCCGGACTCAGTACCTGCGGGCCGTTATGCCAAAGCGGCATTGATGGCACTGGGTTGCTGGGACAAGGTTTCCAATATGCTGGCACCAGCAGAAAATGTACGAACCGCCCTGGCCTATGTGGCGCGCGGTGACGCGCCACTGGGGATTGTCTATGGCACCGATGCCCGCAGCGAGAGCAGGGTCCGAACCGTGGCAATATTTCCGGCAAGTACCCATCCACCAATAATTTATCCCGCTGCGCTGACGGCAAATGCTACTCCGGCGGCTGTAAAATTTCTGGCCTATCTGTCTGAATCCGGACCGCAGGCGATCTTTGCCAAAGCAGGATTTTTAAAGCCAAATTGAGATTCCGTGAACAGACGCCCGATTTGCCCGAGCGATTTTCCAGGGTTCAGTCAATTGAAACGTTCACGCGGTTAGCGAAGGACAGAATGTTTCGATGCAAAGCACTAGGACGCCAGAGCCTGTATCGTGCTGTCAATAATCGGTCGGCACAGATCCACCGCCGACATATCGGTCTGAAACTTCTCCGAGAATGTGCGGCCTGTGGATTCCCATTGGCCACTGGTCAAAAGCTCTTTGACCTGGGCTGCAATCTTTTCGGGCGGACACGAAACCATGTATGGCGCATAGGGATTGTCCAGCGGTATGGTCTCGCTGACCACGCATACACCTGAATCCAGCATCTGCTTGACCCGCAGGCAGGAGGCAAATCGCGGATCAACGCCATGCTTTGATCCGTGATATTTCTCAAATGACAGGGACAGGCCGATTTTGGTTCGGAGAAGAATGTTCTTTAGCCAGAACTCGTCGAGCATGCCATTGGAAAAACCAAGCCCGAATGAAACAACACTAATCCCGAGCTTTTCAATCGATTCAATTATTGCAGCCCGAAACGGCGTCTTCCTGCCAAAAAAGAACACGTCAATATTGCGCGGCGGACTTAGATATGCAGGGACCTGATCTTTAATCGACCCGACCGGAAAAAAATGACAGATCTTCGATTTATTCGCGTAGTCAACTGCGGTGCGTTGCAGGAAACACCAGACGAAATCCAATTCGCGCGCCATCTGATCAAACAGCCGCACGCGATTAGACGATTCCTGCTCTGATGCAGTCAGGCCCGAACGGGCATAGGGAATTCTTTTGCCGACAATCAACTCGGTTGCAATGATTCCAATTTTTACACCATGCTTACGCTTGATCGAAATGATACCGTCCGATATGGATTCATCTGTAAAATGTTCGAATACGAGATTGATGCCGTCACCGTTAAATTCGTGAAGTGATATAAGCACTTCGTGACCGCTCTTGCTCAGCACCCACTCCATATACTCAGCCAGTTTGGCCATACCGCCAAGATTATCCGCTGTAATCTTGTGGTTCCCGAGATAAATATTGAATAACATACTGAACTCGCAACAAAACGCATACATTTACAAACGCGCGCAATATCGATCAGGAATGTTCGATATTACAACTTCCACTAAAACTAAATTTCGCACACAGGTGAGTCAAGATGAAACCCCTGCATTTTGGGCGATGGCAGATCAATGCAGCAAATGAATGAATTTCGGATTTTTCAAGAATCCATTATTGATGGATTCCGATGATCTACAATTTCATTGCCCGAAGCGTTGCGGCAATCACCGGCCCGCATAACGC
>CAISDR010000114.1 GCA_903884125.1 uncultured bacterium | reverse complement strand
TTGCGATCATCATGTGCAATCTGCCGGAATGGCCAGTGGCATTTTATGCGGCCACAATTATCGGCGCGATCATTACGCCCCTGAATGCATGGTGGACCGGGCCGGAACTGGAATATGGACTTACTGATTCAGGTGCCAGGGTGGTCATTCTGGATGCGGAACGTTTGGAACGGGTTCGCGAACATCTGCACAACTGCCCCGACCTGAAAAAAGTCTATGTAGCGCGTGAAGCGGATGAAATCGCCCACCCGCTGATTGCCAAGCTGGAAGACCTGATCGGGCCGGTCAATAGCTGGGCCGAACTGCCCCCAATGGAAGTGCCAACGATCGCTCTTGATGCTGATGACCCTGCCACCATCCTTTATACATCGGGCACAACCGGCAAACCCAAGGGTGCCTTGGGTACACATCGCAATATGTTATCGAACATAATGGCATCCGGCTATGCCATGGCGCGAAGCTATGTTCGTCGCGGCGAACCTGTCCCGCAACCTGATCCCAATGCCGCCCAGAAAGCGACATTGCTTTCGGTGCCGTTTTTTCACGCAACAGGATGTTTTGCTATTTTGTCGCCTGCACTTGTCACTGGTGGCAAGCTGGTGATGATGCGTAAATGGGACCCGGAGGCGGCAATGGCCCTGATCCAGCGCGAACGCTGCACCAATGCAGGTGGTGTACCCACGATTGCTTGGCAGTTGATCGAACATCCCGCCCGTTCAAAGTATGATTTATCTAGCCTGGAAATTGTATCCTACGGCGGCGCGCCGTCTGCGCCAGAACTGGTCAAACGGATCGTTGAAGCCTGGCCGAAATCCCAACCCGGCAATGGCTGGGGCATGACAGAAACATCCGCGACTTTCACCTCGCATCTGGCCGAAGATTATCAGCTTCGTCCCGACAGCTGCGGGCCTGCTGTTCCAGTCTGCGACATGAAGATCGTTGGTTCTGATGGCGAGACATTACCACCAGGCCAGATCGGTGAATTATGGGGCAAGGGGCCCAATGTGGTCATTGGCTATTGGAACAAGCCTGAGGCAACGGCCCAGACCTTTGTTGATGGTTGGGTAAAAACTGGAGATTTGGCCAAGATCGATGAAGACGGATTCTGTTTCATCGTTGATCGGGCCAAGGATATGCTGATCCGAGGTGGCGAAAACATCTACTGTGTCGAAGTGGAAAATGTGCTCTATGAGCATCCCGCCGTTATGGACGCAGCCCTTGTGCCGATCCCGCACAAGACGCTGGGCGAGGAGCCTGGAGCCGTCGTCACCTGCAAGCCTGGCACAAATGCGACAGAATCCGAATTGCGTGCATTCGTGGCCGAACGGCTGGCCGCATTCAAAGTCCCGGTGCGGATCGAATTCAGGACTGAAACCCTGCCACGAAATGCCAATGGCAAAATTCTGAAAACAGAACTCAAAAAGGTATTTGCTGAAGGTTGATCACAGCAGCCACCTAAAGGGTTTCAGGGGAAAACCCGGAAGGTAATGGCGCATACACAGGCCACCACATGCGCCTGTCGATGATGGCCATCAGATCACTGTCAGTATTGCTTGTGGCCAACCCTTCGGCTATGGCCTGATTGGCAACAGCAAAGGCTACATGTCGTGCCGTGTCGCGCAGGGCCGATACCGGCGGCAGAAGGTTGGCGTCTGGATTTGCGCGCGCCGGCGAAAGTTCTGCCAAAACGCGCGCCGCAGCCATGAACATGCCATCGCTGATCCGTGTTGCCTGCACAGAAATCGCCCCCAGACCAACGCCCGGGAAAATATAGGAATTATTGGTCTGATCAAAGGTAAATGGCCGACCGTTGCGTGTGGTAGCCGGGAACGGGCTGCCTGTACCAACTACCGCCCTACCATCAGTCCATGCCAGAAGATCAGCAGGATCGGCCTCGGCCTGTGATGTCGGATTGGATAGCGGAAATATTGCCGGGCGCTTTACATGTCGCGCCATTTCGCGCACCACTGCTTCACCGAATGCGCCATGTTGACCTGAAACGCCGATAAGCACTGTTGGCTTTGCGTTCGCCATTACATCAAACAGACTGATGGGGCCATCATGGTGGCGGACCCAATTCGCAACCGCCTCGCGCGGTTGCGCGAAGGGCATCTGGAATGTGGCCAGACCGTTCATGCCCTGTAGCAACAGACCATCACGATCAACCAGATAGAAATTACGCCGCGCCTTTTCAGGATCAACACCGTCGCTGATCATGGTTTTAAGCAGCAGATCGCTTATCCCGCAGCCCGCTGAACCTGCGCCCACCACTGCAATGCGCTGGTCGGCCATTGGAATGCCAGTTACAGCAATTGCCGATAATACCGCACCAGTTGCGACCGCCGCGGTCCCCTGAACGTCATCGTTGAACGTACAAAGGCGGTGCCGGTATTTTTCCAAAAGACGTGTGGCATTGCCTTTGGCAAAATCCTCCCACTGCAAAAGCACATGCGGCCAGCGTTCATGGACGGCTGATACAAACTCTTCGATGAACGCATCATATTCAGGCCCGCTGACCCGGTGATGGTGCCAGCCTACATAAAGCGGATCACTCAGGCATTGTGCGTTGTCTGTGCCGACATCCAGCATAATGGGCAGCGTTGCTGCCGGATGAATGCCCCCGCAACCGGTGTAAAGCGAGAGCTTGCCAATGGGAATGCCCATGCCGCCTGCGCCCTGATCGCCAAGGCCCAGAATGCGTTCCCCATCCGTCACCACGATGACTTCAATATTGTCATAACGCGGGTGGGAAAGAATTTGGCGAATGCGGTCCTTGTGCGGCAGGCTTAGAAACAGACCACGTGGCTTGCGGTATATTTCGGAAAATCGCTGGCAACCCAGACCAACGGTCGGGGTGTAGACTATGGGCATCATCTCTTCGAGGTGATCGACCAGCAGCGAATAGAACAAGGTTTCGTTTGTATCCTGAAGGCTCCGCAGGAATATGTATTTATCCAGATCGGACCGCTGGGCACGAAATGCCTTGTACCGGCGACCGACCTGCTCTTCCAGAATAGATACCGATGGCGGCAACAGGCCATGCAGATGCCAGTAATCCCGTTCGACATCGGTAAACGCCGTGCCCTTGTTCAGAATGGGATCATTGAGGATCTGATAACCTGAAAGTTGCGTGCGTCTGTTGATCGGCATCTGGTACCCGGCAAAAATCGATTGACCCATGCAGTCCGGCCGACCGCTATGGTGCCAATCCATGAAACAATCTCAATGCAGATTTTTAGCGCCTATCGACGTGGCTTTGCAAATGGGTGTGTACTGGACAACCCGCCGTCAACGGCAAATGCCTGCCCATTCACATAGGAAGCGTCATCACTGGCCAGAAACAGCGCCATCTGGGCAATTTCTTCGGGTACGCCAAACCGCTGCATAGGGTTGAGCTGACCGATCTTTGCCTCGGACCCACGGGCGCGGGCGCCATCAAACATAGGCTTGGTCATACCTGTCTCGATCAGGCCGGGGCACACGGCATTTACGCGCACCCCTGTGCCAAGCAGTGCATTGGCCGAAGTCTGCACCAACGAAATCACACCAGCTTTACTGGCTGAATAGGGCGTACCACCTGCATTGGCCCGCAGACCCGCAACGGATGCGGTACACACAATCGAACCCTGACCCTGCGCGATCATGACGGGGCTTGCATACTTTATGGCAAGGAAAGGACCAATCAGATTCACCCTGAGGATCTCTTGCCAAAGTTCGACGGACTGTTCTAGCAATGGAACCATGCCGCCGCTGATCCCCGCATTTGCGTAAAACACATCCAGCGCGCCAAAGTCCGCCTGGCAACGTTCGACCAGCGCCCTTACTGCTGGTTCATCCGCCGTATCGGTGGTGACTGCAATTGCTTTCCCACCTGCCCGGTTGATCAAGTCAACGGTTTCGCCCAGTCCATCAGCCGCCCGATCAGCGCAGATGACCCTGGCACCTTCTGCAGCGAACAACCGTGCGCTGGCGCGTCCGATACCGCTGCCAGCGCCGGTTACAACAGCGGCCTTATTGGCCAGCCTGCGATGGTATATCAACGAACACCCGGCGCTGAAGAGGGCGGCGGGGCCGCGGGCGGCGGTCCGGGTGGTGGGGGCGGTGGCGAATAAGACGGTGGAGGAGGTGGATAACCACCACCACCTGTGGTCATGGCTGGCGGAGGCGGTGGCGCTACATGATAGCCCGGCACCTGATTGCCGCGCGAATACATGCATTGAATATAGGCGCGATCATAGTCGCGCTGGATCTGTGCGACAGAGCGATTTGCCTCGCCCGCACCGATAGCTGTACCGGCGACAGCACCTATGGCTGCACCAGGTGCAGCACCCCTGCCCCCGCTTCCGGCACTTGCAACTGCACCTACGGCAGCCCCAGCCAGTGTGCCCAGAATGGCGCCACGGGTCGCCTCTTCATTTGCCTTTTCTGCCGCCGCTGTGCCGCCGCTTTGCTGATTGGCAAACTGGCGGCAGATATTGTCGTCAGACATGAAAACGTCGAATGGTTTGTTCGGTGCTGGCATAACCGTGGTCGACGGTCCGATCGGGCGGGTTGCACATCCAGCGACCAGACCCAACAACGCGGCCGAAAGACCTATGCGACGAAACCGTGAACCGGCGATCTTCAATTTTGCAGATGACATAAGAAATCCTTTCCAGCCTTTTGCAAGCTCAACACTATTTCTTTGGCGGCGGCGGCGGTGGTGTCACGCCCGATGGTGCCGGAGGTGCCTGAGGCGCCTGCGGTGCCACTTCACGCCATGGAGTCGGGCATGTCGGGACATAGGGATAATAGCCTGCGGGCTTATCGCAATAATACCAGAACTGTGTAGGCGCAGGACCCTGGATTGATGGCTGCGGTGGGCCATCATGCACAATTACCACGGGCGGCAAATAAGGGTTGGGATAGGGATAAATCGGCTCCGGGTAATAATACCATTGACCGGCAACCACCCACCACCAGCCAAACCGGCCATGATGGTATCCATTACGCCAGTAGCCACCGCGCCAGATCAGGGCATCACGGGACTCAAAACGCCCGATATCCCGATCATAATAGGGGCCGGCCACCGCCGGATGCGAAAGCATCGACACGCAGAATCCTGTGACCGCGAAAGCTATGAAACACAAAGCAGGGATCAGCGCTGGAGCGCGGATAAATTGGGGGGACACAACTTTCTCCTTTTCAGAGCAGGCAATAAAATGTCTACCTGCGTCTGGACCAACCAAATTCGGCCAAATCCCCCGATCCCCGAACTGGCCCATCGAAACAATTTATTCGAGTCCCGTCAAGGTTACCGTTTTAAATGGTACGATCTGAGCCATGGCTTGGCAAAGGTCGGTCCATACGCAGCTGGAATGGTGCAATAAGCATCAAACGCAACAACCCGGCCGACCCGTCGCGACAGTCTGGCGACAAAACGTCACTTTTTTGGAAATACTTTGCCGATACAAGTCGTTTCGCGATTGCCGTCAGTGTGCAATTGACCCTATAACTTGTGATAAATCAGAATAAATAATCATGACGCAGAGGAAACACACATGTTGGCTATCATCGCGAAGATCACCGTAAAAGCTGGCGAAGAATCCAGTTTTGAACTCGTCGCTGCGGAATTGGCCGCAAAAGTCAACGCAAACGAGCCAGGCTGCAAACTTTATATCTGTTGCAAAGCTGCCGCGCCCCAGACCTATTTCTTTATTGAACGCTATGATGACGAAGCAGCTATCGTCGCCCATCGTGCCAGTACGCATTTCAAGGAATTAGGAAAAAAGATGGGGGCGTTCATGGCAGCCCCACCAGAGATCGAACGCCTGAACGAAATCTGATCGCCAAGCGCAACGCCCTCAGCCCTGCGGGGGTGCCAGCCCACTATCGGGTTGCGTTCCTGCTGCCACATTTTCAAGAATCTGCATCAAATCGTGGCGCCGAATCGGCTTTGGAATAAACCCGTTCATTCCCGCTGACAGACATTGCTGGCGAAAGGTTTCCTGGGTCGTTGCGGTTGCGGCTATAATGATGACTTGACCATTTGGGGGCGGCAGTCGACGGATTGCCCGTGCAGATTCGAAGCCATCCATTTCCGGCATGGCGATATCCATGAATACAAGATCAAAAAGTTCCCGCTCGGCATTCTCAAACGCCTGTATGCCGTTGCTTGCCATATGCACGTCATGACCTTCGCGGCGAATGAACTCGCCCAGAACAATCCGATTTACTTCGCCGTCATCTGCAACCAGAACTTTCATCCTCCTGACAGCGGGATGCTGAGGCAATTGCGATGGCGAAGATTGCGCTTCCTCTGCTGGAACAAGTGGCAGATCGACAAGAAATGACGACCCGTTCCCCAGCGTGCTGTCGACTTTTATCGAACCACCCATAAGCTGCACCAGACGTGATGCAATGGATAAGCCAAGGCCTGTCCCGCGCTGCCCATCTGCAAGCGAGGTACGAACCTGCATGAACGGTTTAAAAAGATCGGAGAGTATTTCCTGGGCGATACCAACACCGGTATCGATTACCTCGATCCTTAGCCTGCCATTTTCCCCACCTGCCCGAACACTGACTTGTCCTGTATTGGTGAACTTGATAGCGTTTCCAACGATATTGGCCAATATCTGGCGCAACCGGTTTCCATCAATCATAGCGTATTCTGGCAAACCAGGATCGAGTAAAACAGAAAATGACAAGCCTTTGGCAAACGCCTGTGACTTGAATAGTGATCCAACATCCCTTACTGCGCTGGCAATTGATGCCGGTCGCGGATTGATCTCGAATTGGCCTGCCTCGATTTTCGAAAAATCCAGAATATCGGAAACGATGGACTGTAACAGCTCGCCTGTATTTACAAGCGCGCTTACCCGCGACTTCAGTTCTGGGTCCTGGACGTCATCCTGCAACAACTGAGCGATACCGATAACACCGTTCAGTGGCGTCCTGATCTCATGGCTCATCGTTGCGAGGAATTCAGACTTTGCCGCCGAGGCACGTTCAGATTCCTGTTCGGCCTCGGTACGCCGTTCGATTTCGCGCTCCAGATGCCGGGTGCGTTCGGCTACCTGAATTTCCAGTGACTGATTCAAACTTGCCATGGCGCGGGCCATCCCCTCCTCGCGCGACAAGGCATGTTCGGCTCTGAGCCCAAGTACGGTGGCATTCCCCAATGCAAAAGCAACGAATGCAAACGCACCCACGTCTGAGCCAACGATGATTTTCATATTGGCGAGAATATCGTGCATAAATAATACAAGCGCCACCAACGAGGATACCATCATGGGCGTACTGCCCAGCCGGTTGTTGAGCCAGGCGCGTGTTGATATGGAAAATCCATATAAGGTCACGATTGCTACATAAATTGAAAGCGGATCGCGGATATAGGTCAGCCAGTAAACCGGAAGCAGTATAGCTGCCAGAATCGCCAATCCCGACAGGCCGCAAGTGAAATATACAACTTGCCTGAATGACTCCTTTGGAAACAACCACTGCCAGAGGAACAAGCCGGATGCAATGAGCAGGAAAAGGTCAACATATTCTATTGCAATCAGCGTTGCGTGCGGGAAATCAGGAAACACCGCATAGATCAATCGGCGGGCCGCGACGATGCGCACAATTGCCAGCACGTTTGTAAGACCAAAAAGTAACCCACCAATATCACGACGTCCGGCAGCATAGGCGACAAGGAAAAACAGACTTAACCCAGCCAGTGCGCCAATGACTGAAAGATTGACCCACAGCTCATCCTGATCATTATCAACTAGGTCCCCCAGAAGTCCAAGGCACGGCATATAGGACATGCCGCCTTCGTAATGCAAAAAATTTGAAACCTGAACAGCAATCTCAACTTCATCTACGGGCGGCAGAGCCACGATCATGCGCGAAGCCTTTGGCCTTTCGCTGGCGGCATCCAGCGCTGGCTGGCCACTGGCAAGCGCAAGCCTCCCGTTCATAAAGACACGCCCGGCTGTGTAGACTTCGCGAATATCCAGCGCCAGCGGCGGTGCATCCGCAGAACGTGGCGGCAATAGCAGCTTTACCCGATAGGTCGCAGCTCCAAAGCTGCCGAAATTTTTGCCGCCAAAAATTATATTGTTCCACCCGCGCGGAACCTGCGTGAATAACGGCGCCAGTTTGGAATTGGCGACCGGGGTTCCCATCGGCGAATTGACTAATGCACCTGGCACGAACTCCCAGGTTCCGCGCAGCTCCAGAATTGATCCAGACTTCGGGGTCCAGCTTCTCAGATCAGCAACACCATCATTGACCAGGATCTGCGCCAGGGCATTTGACGAACAGACAAGCGTGCACAGCAGCGCAAAAATTCGCGCAACCGGTAATGATAAGAGAGTTAAATGCGACAGTTTCAAGTATCTCATTCACGCATCGCCTGGCAAGCTATTTAGGCCCGCCGCTACAAAAACAAAAAGCCGCTATTGGGACGCAATACGTTAGAGATACGGACGTCAGGTTAGATAAAATTGAACTTAAGGACAAGAGGACAGCCAGCGCTCAAGGCTGGTACAGGTCTTTTCGTAATGTGCGAGCTGCCAGAAAGAAATGTACGGCCGCCCAAAAGAAAATCAACGTGTCGGTAATTATGGCTGAACGCGCACCATCGGCCGTCGCCTGAAGGCAAGCCGCCTTTACCTCCAACAATGCGTCAGCAGGTGCGACCCCGCCCGGGCACATGGCAGCAAAATCACCCATCGCAAACGAACTTGAAGCAAAAATATCGCTGAGCAATCCAACGAAAGGCGGTCCAAACGCATAGCCCACAAGGTTCATAGCAAACAGCAGGATAGCAGTGGCCGACGCCCGCATACGTGGCGGCACCATATTGTGGGTAAGGCTGAAACAGGGGCCAAGATAGGTGTAATGAAAAATACCGGGTACGATCAAAATCGCTACCGCCATCCACCATTGGCTTTGCAGGTAAGCCATAATGGTCACGGGTGCGGCAACACACAGGCCGATGCCTGGGGTCCAAGCATACCAGCGCTTGTCCAGACGGCCCAATCGGTCAGATACCAGACCACCTGCCAGAGTTCCGATTGCCGCTGATGTGCCCACCACAAGGCCCAGCGCCATTGACGTGGTTCTGAGGTCTAGGTGAAATTCACGCAGGAAATAGGTAAGAGAAAAGGCGGTATTTCCATACCCGACAAAGCTGGTCAGCGTGCCTGCAATACAGACATTGATAAAGGCCCATTTAGACCACAATAGTCCCATGACGGCCCGTAACGGCGGAACATGGCTGCCTGCACCCAGTGCACCGGATCGTTCGGAATGACCACGTGGCGGGTCTTTGATCGTCAACCGGGCCAGCACGGCCAGGAACAGCCCCGGCAGTCCAACCACGACAAATGCCAGTCGCCAGCCCAGATCCTGTGCCAGCCAGCCACCCGCAACCGTGCCGATCAACCCACCGAGGGGAATGCCCAGAGAATAGATTGACAGTGCGGTCGAACGTTTCTCTGGTGGGAAATAATCCGAAATCAGCGATTGAGCTGGCGGCGAGCAGCCTGCTTCGCCAATACCCACACCAACCCGAAAAAGCGCCAATTGGGCGTATGAAGCGGCAACCCCGCATAAAGCAGTCATCGCCGACCAGGTTGCTACGGCGATGGCGATGATCGTCACCCGATCGCGGCGTTCTGCCATCCGCGCAATCGGGATGCCGCACACGGTATAAAGCACAGCAAAGAATGGTCCGCCCAACAGCCCCAGATAGAAATCCGAAATATGGAACTCGACTTTTATCAGCTGGCTGAGGACTGTCAGAATTGAACGGTCGACAAAATTGAAAATGTAGACCACCAGCAACATGAACAGGACCCAGCGCAAATAGGCCGGGGAATAGGTCTGGATCATAGCGCTCGCCGGTTCAGTCATCGGCTTCGATGCTGCAGGATTTGAATCTGATTCCCCATCCGCTGGCAGAATTGCACTCATTTTAGATAGTTCCCTGTTCATCCCTGTGGGTCTTTGCCCTGTATGGGTCTTTGCCCGGCAGTCTTACTACTGCCTGTCCCAGTCTGCGCTAAATGAACGCTGCGTCAACCTGCTATCACGAATAGTCCTGCTGGACATCTCCATCCGTTTTGGTCCACAACCCCCCCTATAGCCATTTTTTTACAAAATCACGAACGGATCAAACGTGGCCCCGCCGCTTGTACAATTGACGGATATCGCCTTAAGTTTCGGTGGCCCCGCCCTATTGGAAAGTGCTGATCTGTCGGTTGGTATGGGGGAAAAGGTATGTCTGGTCGGGCGTAACGGGTCAGGCAAATCCACCCTTTTGAAGATTGCAGCCGGGCTGGTCACAGCCGATCGTGGCAAATGCTTCATCCAGCCATCAGCCACCATCCGGTATCTGAATCAGGAACCTGATTTCGATGGATATGAAACGGCTCTGAGCTATGTGGAAGCAGGCCTTGGCCCGCAGGACGACCCCTATCGTGCCCGCCAGATTCTGGAGGGGCTTGGTATTCCGCTAGATGCCGACCCAAAGGGTTTTTCCGGGGGTGAAGCGCGGCGACTGGCACTGGGGCGGGTTCTGGCCCCCGATCCAGATGTATTGTTGTTGGACGAGCCCACCAACCACCTGGACCTGCCAACGATTGAATGGCTGGAGCGCGATCTGTCAGCGCGCCGTGCTGCCATCGTGCTGATCAGCCACGACCGGCGATTCCTGACAAAACTTTCAAAGCAGACCGTATGGCTGGATCGCGGGCGCACCCGCCGTCTGGAATTCGGCTTTGCCAGATTCGAAACCTGGCGCGATGACGTGCTGGCCGAAGAAGAACGCGACGCCCACAAGCTGGAGCGGGAAATCGCGCGCGAGGAACACTGGTTGCGTTATGGCGTAACCGCCCGGCGCAAACGCAATGTGAAACGACTGGACAACCTGCGCCAGCTCAGGCGCGACAGCCGTGACGCCAAAAAAGCACCATCAAATGCGATTATCGGTGCCAGTGAGGCGCAAGGATCTGGGTCACTGGTGATAGAGGCAAAGGAAATCAGCTTTTCCTATGGCGCGCGAAAAATAGTCGACAAGCTGTCACTATCTGTCAAACGTGGTGACAGGTTAGGCGTCATCGGACCCAACGGGGCGGGCAAGACCACCTTGCTGAAAGTCCTGACCGGTCTGCTGAAACCTGATTCCGGCAGCGTCCGGCTGGGCACGAATCTGGAAATTGCCAATCTGGATCAGGGCCGCCAGAGCCTTGATCCCAACACCACATTGCGCGATGCCCTGACCGGTGGTCATGGTGATCTGGTGATGGTGGGTGATCAGTCCCGCCATGTGATGAGTTATATGAAAGACTTTCTGTTCACACCCGAACAGGCACGATCACCCTTGCGTGTTTTGTCCGGCGGCGAGCGCGCCCGGGTGATGCTGGCGCGATCCCTTGCGCGTCAGTCAAATCTGATGGTGCTGGACGAACCGACCAATGACCTTGATCTTGAAACGCTGGATGTGCTGGAAGAAACACTGGCCAATTATGCTGGCACGGTCATTCTGGTCAGCCACGACCGCGACTTTCTGGATCGGGCCGTCACATCCGTGCTCGCTCCGGATGGCAATGGCAAATGGATCGAATATGCCGGTGGCTATTCCGACATGTTGACCCAGCGTGGATCCGAACTTGACCAGACATTGGCGCCGCCGCGTGACAATGCCAGTCCACGTGAACGCACCGTCCAGCCCGCACAAAAACCGGCCACTCGGGCCAAGATGAGTTTCAAGGACAAGCATGCGCTTGAAACCTTGCCCGCCGAAATTGCAAAGCTGGAAGCGCAAGTCAGAAAGCTGCAGACTGAACTTGAAAATCCGGACCTTTATGCGCGCAATCGTGCGCGTTTTGATCAGGCAAGCAGCGAACTGGTACAAACGCAGACTGCCATTGCTTCTGCCGAAGAAAGATGGCTGGCGCTGGAACTCTTACGCACCGAGATTGAGGGGACTTGAGCCTCCACGCATGCGTGCGATTATCCCATGGGCGGCCCAACATCCCGTTGAAAATGCCGCCTGCAAAAGATAGCCACCGGTAGGCGCGTCATAATCCAGCATTTCACCGGCGACAAAAACACCCGGTAGCGCGTGGAGCATCAGTTGATCATCTACGCCGTTGCGCATAATCCCGCCCGCAGTGGAAATGGCACGATCCATATTGGCCAGACCCGTGATTGTCACCGGGATCAATTTCAGACAGTGCGCAAGCTGTTTTGCGTTTACCTGACCAAGCGCGGCTGAATATCCTTCATGAGCCAGCGCGATTGCCTGTGGTGAAAGCTTCAATCGTCGGGTCAGAAAAGTAGACAGAGATTTTTTGCGCCGGTCTTCTGCCAATATATGCTCCAGATCGTCGATGGAACGATCCGGAACCAGATCGATTTCCAGTATCGCCACGCCATCTTTATCAAGCTGGTTACGGATTTCCGAAGACAGGGCATATATGCCGGTACCTTCCAGCCCGGCAGATGTAATTACAACTTCGCTCCTGATCCGCGCACCGGCCAATCCAAGGCCAATCCGCTTAAGGGGCATGCCTGCAAATCGGCTGCACATGTGTTCCGTCCAGTCGACATTGACAGCACAGTTCGACGCAACAAGTGGTGCGATCGGAACACCGGCAAGCCTGAGCGGGGTGACCCAGCCACCATCAGACCCAAGGCGCGGCCAGGACCCGCCCCCCAGACACAACAGAACATTGTCAGTAGTTACCGTTTTCAC
This sequence comes from uncultured bacterium, assembly GCA_903884125.1. Taxonomy (GTDB): domain Bacteria; phylum Pseudomonadota; class Alphaproteobacteria; order CAISDR01; family CAISDR01; genus CAISDR01. The sequence continues at coordinate 619 of CAISDR010000114.1, read as the reverse complement.
GCCACCGCCATGTTCGAATTTCATCCCGCTTTGCTGATCACCGCCGATCCAGCGATGACGCGGATGGAAAGTCACGCCCATGTCCACAAGCCTTTTAAGCCAGACCCGTAATAGCGGCGATGCTTTGAAACATCTGGGAAACACCCGCCCCGATGTTCCAACAAAAGTTTCCTGACCCAGATCATGTACAAACTGGCGCAAATGGTCTGGTCCGAACGCATCAACCATGGGTGAAAGCCAATCCGATGCACCGCCATAGCGGCCAAGGAACCTTTCGATAGTTTCACTATGCGTAAGATTCAGCCCACCACGCCCGGCCATCAGAAACTTACGCCCCATGGTCGGCTGGCCGTCGTAAATGTCAACCTTGACGCCGTGTCGGGCAATGACCCAGGCAGCGATAAGACCCGCTGGACCACCACCAACAATGGTCACAACTGGCGAATTATTTTCTGAAACAGGCATTGTTATCCGTGAACGAACCTATAGGGTGACGCGTCAATACTCGTAAGATCACCGGCTAGTGATTCCCGCCATGATACTTGATCCGTTCTTTTACCTTGTGGCAACGCCTGCCGTCATTCTGACCGGCCTGGCAAAAGGTGGATTTGCCGGTATC
>CAISDR010000113.1 GCA_903884125.1 uncultured bacterium | reverse complement strand
GCAATAGTTGTCTATTTAACAAGCCTGCAACCGATTAGTCATCGTGCAGCGGGCCCATTTGGCCCCGACGAACCAGCTACCGCCTATGTTGTTCGTATTATCCCGCCGCCAATGAAATGAATTACCTGTGACGAAAGCCAATGTTCAAATGAAGCGTGCACTTAAAGTTTCTGCACTCGCTGCTTATCTGATTGGCACATACGCGGCAATTGCTGCGGAGCCTGCGCCAATAGATTTGCGCGACCCCATTCTGAAGAAATGGGATGAGGTGATTCCTGCAAATCCGCCGACACGTCCAGTGCCGGGAAAGGATTATGGCTTAGATTCCAAAACCGGGCGTTTCAAACACCCAAAGGCAACACCCGAGGTAAAGGACGCCCCGAAATTTCCGGGCGAACTTGCCTATTGGGATTATCGAAACTATTCAAGGAATGTCAGCCTTCTGGCGTTCTATCCAGGCGTCGGGTCTCCATTCCATGCCTGGGTCAATGCAGCGGATTTTGATGGCCACCGCTATATTTACATTCACGACCGGGACTATCTGCGCATCCTTGATGCGACTGATCCAGCCCACGCCAAAATTGTCTATTCAAAAGGCGGTGTGTGGGGGCCTCAGGGTTCAAGCGAACCTTTTGATTCTGCAAACGTAAAGGACTATTTCGGCGGCGTTACGATTGCCTGGAGCAAGGCATTGGGCAAGCCGGTGTTAGTGGCATCCTATGAAATTGGACGATATGGATTGATGGTCGATAAGAGTCGACAGCCGGATAAGGTTGCTGCCCAACGCCAATACAATTCGCTAAAGGGCTTTAAAGTCTTTGCCATGAACGGACCATTGCCTGACCAATGGACGTTAATTGCCGAGCGTACAACCGACACCGACCATCCGGACGCTCCGATCGGTTCGCAACAGGGCTCGGGCTCTTTGGATGCGCCGGAATATTATGGTGGGAAATACATGTTTCTTGCCTCAGCGCCGAATGACGACTATGCGCTGACGGAATATCCGAACTATCTTTATTCGCCTGGCTATCAAAGCTGGGATATGAGCGATCCTGCAAATCCAAAATTTATGTCTCAGATCAAGGTTCCAGGGCAGATACTTGGCGATCAGTCTGACATTGCGGTCTATAAAAAGAACCCTCGGGCCGGTAACCGGGTATCTTGGATGGGTTCGCGAATGCCGCCATTCCTGCCTCGGCCAATCGAGCAGGGCGGGCGTTATGGCTTTGGGGCGATGGGCGGTTTGGGTCTTTACATCTTTGATCTTTCCAATCCGGCGCTCCCAAAACTACTCGGTCACATAAACTCGCCTCCTAGTTTTGCAGGCACTGAATTCGATAATGTTGACGTCAGTCAATACGATCGCACGGGATATGTTTTTACCAATGGTTATCCGATGAACCGGGAATGTTTCGAGCCATACAAGGATATTTTCATTATCAATGCAAAGGATCCGAGCCATCCAAAAATTGAAGGCAAATTTCCAAGACCGATTCCGCCCAAAGACGCACCTTTCACTGATTTTTGCCAGCGCGGTGGAAATTTCGGCCCCAAACGTTCAAACGCCACTGGCCAACCGCTGTTTTCCCGCCAGTATATCGTACCGTATGCCTTTTATAATGGCGGCGTTCAGATTTTCGACGTCAAGAATCCTGCTCAGCCGAAAATCGCAGGCTACTTTGTGCCGCGATTGGCCGACAAAGATGAATTGCCTGCTTATACTTTAGGCAAGGGCGTCCTTGCGATCTTTACTGAGTATGATCGCAACCTGATCTGGGCAATGACAGAAAATGGGGCTTATGTCCTGACAACCCCATTATTGGGGGCGCCGGTAATGACTGCGCCCAAACGACCGTGGCCCCCACGCGACTAAATTATATTGAAATGCAAGGAGCTTTGCCGTGCAGCTGAAATATGGATTACCGACGAGCTTGTTGGGATGGGCAGAGACGCATCGCGCAGAACTGGCACCGCCAGTTTGCAACGCCTCTATTTTTCCAGATGGCAACTATATCATCAACATGGTTGGCGGGCCAAACACACGAACAGATTTCCATGACAATCCGACCGAGGAGATATTTTTGCAGTTAAAAGGAAGTGCCTATCTGATCATTTGGGATCGTGGCAAGTTTGAGCGGATTGAAATTCGTGAGGGCGATGTTTTCTTATTGCCTGCTCACATTATTCACTCGCCTCAGCGGCCGGAACCTGGTTTGTGCTTCCTTGTTGAAATGGTCCGTCCACTAGGTTCGCTCGATGCGCTTCAATGGTATTGCGCTAAATGTGCGACACTGGTCTGGCGCGCTGAAACCCAGCTAACCAGTCTGGTTGATGACCTTCCCAAAGTTTACGACATTTTCTATGCCAAGCCTGAAGCAGAGCGCCGTTGCCCTTCCTGCGGCGCTATTCATCCGGGGCGGGATCATAGCACCTGGCATGCGCAGATGAATGCCGCGCGATGATCAGCATTTTTACATAAGTATAAGGCGACATAAGGAGTCGGGCCGACGATTTTGGCTTGCTTCGACGGGTAATGAAAAATAGCTATCAAACAGCAGTTCCTGCCATTTCGGGCGATTCGACTGCACTTGATGAAAAACAGATGACCTTGCCGCCGTTGTCCCCTCACTTTTGAGAGGAATCCGGTCATAAATATTGCCCATTTTGGCGGGTTGCAGATCCGGTCGGTGTGAACCCGATCGGGCTCGTGATTGAGCGGATGGTATTGTAATCGACCCTCTATGCTTCAATGATCCGGTGGGCGTCCGGCAGGCTGATGATCTGCTCTTCGCCAGATCGCGAACGCTTTATGGTTCGCCTCCTTCATGCCGGATCCTGACCCGAAATCGAGGTATTTCAGCGCGCAACGTCAGCAAAAAAGAAGTAAGACTGGCTAAGCTCGAGCTGGCGCAAAACCTAAAAAACAATTAAAATCAGAGGTTTAAACTGGTGCCGGCGCGCGGAATTGAACCGCGGACCTACTGATTACGAATCAGTTGCTCTACCCCTGAGCTACGCCGGCCAAAGATCGAAATAGGCGGCGGAACATAGGGGCAAAGACCTTGTGACGCAATAGGTTTTGGGGGATAGGTCCGGGTTAAAACCTGCGTCGCCGGGGTAAATTGCGTTTTGGCCCGGGGCCATTGTAGGGTTGGCCAATGACTGCACTTACCCCTATTGAATGGCTTGAACGGCTGGTGGGCTTTGACACAACCAGCCGCAATTCCAATCTGGCGTTGATCGACCATGTGTCGGATTATCTGACCACCCATGGTGTACCGTGGCGACTGACCCATTCTGATGATGGAGCCAAGGCCAATCTTTACGCCACTATCGGCCCGGACATTCCCGGCGGCGTGGTGTTATCCGGGCATTCTGATGTGGTGCCGGTCGACGGGCAGG
>CAISDR010000112.1 GCA_903884125.1 uncultured bacterium | reverse complement strand
CGCTGTTGGTAATGGTCATCGAGTGCAAAACGACGCGCGAAGCGAAGCTCGAGTCCGAAAAGGTGCCGCTCCATCTGCGCGGCGCGGCTTCAGATATGATCGCGGAAATCGAGAAGACGCGTTCAACATAGTCGCCCAAGTTTTCAGTAGGCGGTTCCCGTTAAATGCCAATAAATGGGGTCGAAGTTACATTTTCTGATCACCAAGAGAAAATGTGACTCCGATCTCGTTCAATGACTGCCGTCGAAGAATTTGTCACGCAGGCGAAAAAGCGCCCGGCTGAATTGCCGTTCGGCTCGCCTGGTCTCAGAAACTCGCCGCACCTCGCGCATTAATATTTCAATGTGCGTTCGGGTATCCGCATGGCGCATGTGCTGTTCACGCCGACTCCAAATTGCCCCCCTGCCGATTGCGCATTGATCAGTGTTTGCCGAGTGGCGGAGGTGGTCAATCGAAGATCGACACGACCCGCCGTCCCCGGAGTTTTCCGGACGCGAAAGGTGGGTTAAATCGTGCCTGAAAAATGATTTAAAAATAGGACAAGTGTATCGCTGTCCCAAGGATTTCTTCTGCCGCGCAGACCATCTGGTCGGTATGTTAGATTACAAAAATAAATAATAAAAAGCATCAAATGCGTTTAAAACAAATGGCTCTTTTAAATGTTTTCTGGTGTATACGCGCTCAAGAGTTATATCGCGCTACATACCTTGCCCGTGCTCAAAGTAACTTCGCAGGAAATTAGAAAAATTATGGGAAGAATGGAAGGCAAGGTCGCGTTTCTTACTGGTGCGGGTGCCGGTATCGCCAAGGCTACGGCAATAGCATTCGCGCGGGAAGGCGCCAGGGTGGCGTTGTTTGAACTAAATGTCGAGACGGGGCGGAGCTTAGAGGCCGAAATTCGTGCATCGGGCGGAGAGGCAATCTTCATAAAAACGGACGTGACGCAGGACGAGAGCGTGCGAAACGCAGTTGCGGCCACCGTCAAGGCATATGGACGTCTGGATGTGATTATGAATTGCGCGGGCGGTTCGTTGCAGGAAGACGTGCCAGTACATAAGATGGATCTGGATGTATGGCACCGGACCATCGCCTTGAATTTGTTGCATCCTTTCTTGTGCTGCCGCTACGGTATTCCACATCTTATCGATGCGGGCGGCGGATCTATTATCAATTTCGCCTCGCATCTTGGATTGAAGGGATCGGAGAGGCCGGCTTATGCCGCGTCCAAGGGCGGCATCGTATCGTTTACGCAGACGCTTGCCGCCCAATATGCCGGGCACGGCATCCGGGCGAATGCAATCGCGCCCGGGTTGGTGCGTACCGAGCGCTCGATCAAGCGATGGGAAAACAAGGAACTTGTCGACAATCCTGACTCGCACTATCTGTCTCACCTGGCACAGCTCAAGTTGTATCCGTTCTCGATTGGTGAGCCCGAACACATCGCTGCGATTGCGGTATTCCTGGCGTCTGACGAATCGCATATGCTCACGGGCACGACGATTGCGGCGGACGGTGGACGTTCTTCCTATATCAAGGTGATGGCAGAATAGCAGGTTAAAAATAGGGGCATCAACGCCACAATTCGGCACCGACAACAAAATTAAATTGTGCCACCCGCCACGATTTGCAGAGGCGGTGTAACGGCAAACAGTTTTCACGCAAGGGGAGAACCGCATGACGCAGCAGGAAAGCGATGGTTATTACGAAGTGCTGTGGCCGCGCTCGCCGCGCCAGCAGAAAGTGCGCGCACTGGCAACGCGACCGGACACGCTCAACGGCAAAACCGTCGCGCAGGTGTGGGATTACCTGTTTAAGGGCGACGAGATATTTGAATT
>CAISDR010000111.1 GCA_903884125.1 uncultured bacterium | reverse complement strand
GCCCGGCGCGAGCAAAATGGGACCGAGTTTAATTTGCTTTTCAGACATAACTCACCCTATCCCGTTTTCCACAAAGCGAAAATTCGCTTGGCATGGCCCACAATAAAATTGCCTGTGAAACTTTCCACATCCATTTAATGGCGCAGCCAACTGCGTGATCAAAAAATCTGGCCCTCATAGAAACTCTTCCCGAAACCTGGGCCATAAAACGCTGGTGTTCGACATCAAACATTCAAATCTCGCATGACCATTTCTGAACTCACACTCAACCTGGTCTCTGGACCAACTAGGAGAGCATCATACGCCAAACGCCATTACTGCGGTTCAGCGCGTGGCATCAGGCATTTGAAGATTGCTGTTTTTAAACATTCGAAAGTGTGACGAAGACACCCAAGCCTGTCAACTGTCGACAGGTGATAGCGACGTTGTTTACGCGTTATTTCAAATCAGCGCCAGCGAACAAATCAGTTATTCCGGTTCAGCCAACTCGTTGCGCCATTACCCAAAGACATCTTTTTGTGATTGTCGTCTGGAGGTGAAAATTCAACCATATTTTCGGCAATTTTTTTAGTGTTGGCGAACACTACAACGCCACTCATCACAGTTTTGCGGCGAGGCGCTCAGCTGCCACCTCCTCCACTGCTACCGGATCGCCATTGTTGCCCCATGATCCCCGGATGTATCCAATAATGGCAACTATATCAGCATCAGTAAGCTCTGCAGCCAATGGCGGCATCCCGCCACGACCGCGTAGGATCAAATTAATAAGGTTCTTTGAATCGCCGCTGATGGATGGCGCCCCGACAATGGAGGGAAACGCTCTTGGGATTCCTTTGCCATTTAACTGATGACAAGCCGCGCAACTCAGACTGTATTTAGCAGCACCAGGCTCTGCCGCGTGCCCTAGACTCGCGACCATTAGAACCGATATTGAACAAATAGTGCGCAAGAGCATCATTATCCATGCGTCCCAGATTTCGGGTTATGCCGGCCTTGAGATTGGGACCCAAGAAATCCCTAAGCAGGTTTGGTCGCAATCCAACGGGTTCTGCCACCGATGGGTGGCACTGTCAGATTCACCTTGAACCTGGCATCCGCCATTTTTGCATCCCCAAATTTTTTGCCTGATCCAGGATCAATCCGCCTAGCTTTCGCGGATTATTATACTTCCCGGCAAGGCTATCATCACCCTTTACAGGTCCATGCAGCAAACCGGATCGTGTCCGATATCCGGTCTTGTGGGCGCGCTGATTGCCGCCTGCGAGAGCGCTGAACATGTCCCGGCAAATGCTGGCATTCGGCAGAGGTTGGCTGGATCAAACCACCAGTTTACTTATGCGATCAGCGATAGGAGCCATTGCGGGGGAGCAGCGATTTGCAAGCTGATAAATGCTGGGAATCTTGTGCACGACTTCCGTCCCGCATATTTCCGCCGACTTGCAGCGAGTTGACATATCGACAAATTCCGGAGAAGCCTTAGAATTGTAACTGAAAGTTTGCCCGAATGGGCAAGCGCGAATACACCAACTTGCGTGATGGGCTGACGGCAGCCTGAATGGGTTGATCCAAAGACGGAAACCTGTGGCGATGGATGAAAAAAGGCATCTAAGCTCCCTGCGTCGTGGCCTTGAAACCCTTCGCATTCTGAACGTGCGTAATCACCTCACGGGATCAGAACTGGCGGCCCATCTCAAAATTCCCCGGACTACCGCTCATCGGATATTGGAAACCCTGGCTAATGATGGCTATGTCATTCATGATGAAACCAACCATCGGTTCTATTTATCTTCCAAAGTTCGACATATTGCGTTTGGCTTCAATCGGGATAGCCTCCTTGCAGAGGTTGCTCGTCCCGTGCTTCAGGCACTTTGCCGGGAGACCTTGATGCCTGTTGGGCTGACCAGTCCGGTAGGCCAGCAGATGGTGACCCAAGTATCGACCGATCATGAAGCGCCACTTGCGTTGGACCGGATCGAGGAAGGCAAGACTTTCCCGCTCATGCTGGGAGCGAGTGGATATATTTACCTGGCTCATTGCGCCAAGGATGTACGGGACAAACTTATCTCTACCGCCATTCTATCAACGCCGCAGAGCAAATCATCTGCACCACCCTCTGATGCAGAGTTTGATCGAATCCGATCCAACAAATATGCCTTTAGTCCATCTCGCGAAGGGTGGGCCGAGGGACTTGTGGCCGTTCCTATCTATCTGAACGATGAATACGTGGCGGGAATTCACCTGCGCTTTATGAAGAGAGTTTTGACAAAGGCCAATGTACTGCAATCACTGCTACCTAAGCTGCAAGCGGCTGCACTGGAAATAGAACGCCGTGTTTCAGCGATGATCCATGAAATGCCAGAGCTCTACAGCCACATTAAAGGCCCGCTACTGGTTTCGGAAAATCAGCAAACCCACCCTAATGGCTAAGCGGTTTGTCAACCTGGGTGCCCTCTGACTGCGGTTTCAAGTGTGAACGCGCCGCAAACGCTGCCCTAATTATTGAAAGCTATTGGAACAGTGAAGATTCCGGCGAAGCCGCCCGCCTATTCCGACATGATGTCGCCCGGCATTCCGATTTGATACCGCCCAGCTGCGAAGCGTCGCTGGCTGTTAAATTTGTGGCACCGAGCTTGGGCGCTCGTCAATCCTCCAATTCATTTTGCTAAACTCTTTCTGTTGATGCTGTGGCGGCGGGTATGTGGGCAACGCGTCAGCGTTGTCCAAGCGTAGCGCCATATCCACGGCCATCCGTAATCCTGTTGATCAAGCGGATTTGGGACTGCGCTTTTTGCGCAAGGATTCCCCGGTCAGATCAATGCGATTGGCGTTATGGACCAGGCGATCAAGGATGGCGTCGGCATAGGTGGGGTCACCGATGACCTCGTGCCATTTGTCAATCGGCAACTGACTGGTGACGATAGTTGATCTGCGGCCATAGCGTTCTTCGAGTATTTCCAGCAGGTCATGCCGGGCCTCAGGCGAGATCGGTTCAAGGCCCCAATCATCCAGGATAAGGACCTGAACGCCGCCCAAAGCGCGGAGCAGCCGGGCATAACGACCGTCGCCGCGCGCAAGGGCGAGTTCGCCGAACAGCTTGGGAATGCGCTGATACAAGACCGCGCGGTTGTCTCGGCAGGCCTTGTGGCCAAGGGCTGAGGCCAGCCACGATTTGCCAACACCGGTTGGGCCGGTGATGACCAGGTTCTCATGGGCGTCGATCCAGCCGCCGGCCACAAGCTTCTGGAAGAGCGCGCGGTCTAAGCCGCGGGCCGCGCGGTAATCGACATCTTCCACTGCCGCCTGGTGGCGCAGTCGGGCATAGCGCAGGCGCCTGACCAGCTTCTTGTCGCAGCGGTAGGTCATCTCGCGATCCACCAATAGGCCGAGCCATTCCGCCTGGGTCATGGCAGTGGCATCGCCGGATGCGGCCAGATCGGCAAAAGCCTTGGCCATACCGAACAGGCCCAATTGATTGAGCTGATCGAGTGTTGGGTGGGTAAGCATGGGATCTCCTCAATTGTAATAACGCGCGCCGCGGATGTTGGGATGGAGGATCGTCTGGCCATCCGCAGCGCGCCGGTGCGTCGCCTGACGATCAAGGTTGTTGTCGAGAATAGATTTGACTGAGCCATAGGTCCGGGCACCGATCTCCAGTGCGCGGGTGGCCGCCGCCTCGACACGGTCGGACCCGAAGGGGCGCGTCAATCGGACAATGCCCAAGCACGCGCGGAACCCCTGCTCGGGATGGGGGCGCTGCTCCAGGATGAGGTCGCACAACATTGCGGTCGATGGCCCGATGCTGCCGGATTCCCGCCGTATCCGTTCGATTGTCCAATCGGCGTAACGGCGATGGCTGGAAGGCATATGCTCGGCCAAAGTGGAATGCTTGCCGTTACTGCTGGTGCGGGGATGGGCTGCAATCCGCTCGCCCTTGAAGAAGATCTCCACCAGTCGCCCGGTCAACCGAACGTCCAGCTGTTCGCGCGCAAAGCGATAGGGGGCGGAATAAAAATGACCATCAATATCGACATGGTAATCGACACCCAAACGATGGGCGCGCCATTCGGCAAAAACATAAGGCTCCACGGGAAGCGGATTGAGGAACGGGCGGTCCAGTTCCTCAAGTAATTGGCGGCGTGTGACCCCCATGCGGCGGAAGGGACGGACCTCATTTAGATGATGCAGGAGCTCCCGTATCGCGCGGTTCACATCGGCCAGGCTGTAAAAGCGATGGTTACGCAGCCGCCCCAGCAGCCAGCGTTCGACGATCAGGACCGCCGCTTCAACCTTGGCTTTGTCTTTGGGCTTTCTTGGGCGCGCGGGCAAAACTGCGACGCCGTAATGGGCCGCCATCTCGGTATAGCTTCGATTGACCTGGGGATCATAGAGACAAGCCTTGATCACCGCCGTTTTGGCATTGTCGGGGACAAAGAGCTTCGGGCAACCGCCGATCGCCTCCAGGGCGCGGGTATGACCGCCGATCCAATCGGCCAGCCCCTGGGTCCAGGTTGCCTCGGCATAGGTGAAGCTTGATGCGCCCATCACCGCCACAAAGATCTGGGCGCTACGGATCTCGCCGGTCAGTCGGTCAATAATCACCGGCACCGTGTCACCGGCATAATCGACAAACAGTTTGTCGCCGCCCAAATGAGACTGACGCATCGAGACGGTGAGGCGACCTTCCCAGGCCCGATAGAGTTCGCAGAAGCGGCTGTATCGGTAACCGTCCGGATTGGCGTCGGTATATTCGTCCCAAAGGATTGCCAGCGTGACGTGTTTGCGTTTGAGTTCGCGGTGAACCCACGGCCAATCCGGCTCAGGGATACGCCGGTGGCCCTGCTTCTTGCCGACATTCTTGAACAGCGCTGCTTCCAGCACCGTCTCGGTCAATTCCGCTGCATCCGACCAGCAGATCCCCGCCGCCGCCGCACGCGCCAGCGTCGCACGTACCGTCGACGGGGCGATCCCCAGGCGTCGGCCAATCTCCCGGCGACCGATCCCGGCCGCGCTCAAACGTAAAACTTCGCGCACCTGGCGCATGGGAACCCTTTCCGCTGGCATCGATCCACTCCAAAGGCTTTGTGGCCAAAAGAGCGGACCTTAAGGGACCAGCGGCGGCTTCCCGACCCTCCATTACCCGGGCGAAATCATCCCGGAATGGTGGGCGACATTAAATCGGAACGGTGGGCGGAATAATCTCGGAATGGGTGGGCGGCTTCATTCCGGAATGATGGGCGACTTCCCCCGGAATCATCAATCAGTTACAAGCTGGTATGATTTAAGATCATCAATCGCATTCATCGTTCTGGTCAATTCAGCCCGATGCGTGATGCTGTCATGCATTTTCGATTCATTTTCTTGCATGACAGCAGCAACAGCTGCCCAAAGTGCCTCTTG
>CAISDR010000110.1 GCA_903884125.1 uncultured bacterium | reverse complement strand
TCGGATACAGCCGCAATCATTGCCCGAACCGGATTACCAGTCAGAGCTGTGCGTATGCCCTGGGGAATGCCGGTGACTTCCTGAAACGATGTGGCAACCATCGCAGCACGTCTGGCCATCAGTTTATTGACACGGCCCAGGACGGCATTTTGTTCATGAATGCACAATGGTGCTCCGGTGATCATGGCTGCAAGCGACGTCGGCAGCGCCGGATAACCGCCAAAGCCCACGACCACTGATGGATTGAGACGACGCAACACCAGCATCGCCTCAAACGTGCCGCGTGCGATATCACCAGCAGCCGCAAATTTTCCAAAGATGGACTTGGCTGTGGGCGTGCCTGCGCGCACACCAAAAATTTCCACATCGGGAAACGCATCCGCATACGCCTGACCGCGACGCAGATCGGTGATCAGCACAACCCGACGTCCGCGTTCAACCAGTGCCGCAGCCAGTGCTTGCGCAGGGAACAGATGGCCACCTGTGCCACCGGCAGCAAGAACGATTGGTCGCTTCATCGCTGATCCTCCCCAATACCTGAAAATCCGATGCGATGGCGCGTCAATGCCAGCAACATGCCCATACCCATGGCCAGCGCAATCATGGATGAACCGCCATAGGAAATGAACGGCAGGGTCATGCCTTTGGATGGCATCAGATCCAGATTGACAGCCATGTTGATCACGGCCTGAAGGCCAAAAAGGATCACCAGACCGGATGCTGCTAATTGCACGAAATGATCGCTTTCGCGCATGACCCGGGCAAAGCCGCGCATAACGATAAAGGCAAACAGGCATAGCAGCAGAACGCACAGGGCAAAACCGAACTCTTCGCCGGCGACGGCAAAAATATAATCGGTATGCGCATCAGGCAGCACGCGCTTGACGATGCCTTCACCAGGCCCGCGACCCCACAGACCACCGGTCATGAACGCATCGCGCGCAGTATCCACCTGGAACGTGTCACCCGATGCGGGGTTAAGAAAGCGGTCAATCCGGCTGGTCACATGGGGCAGGAACATGTAGGCCAGTTTCAAACCCAGCAGACCCAAAACGCCCATGCCACCAACCCAGATCACCGGCAGGCCCGCCAGAAAAAATACCGCACCAAAGACGATCAGCGTCAGCGCGGTCTGGCCAATATCAGGCTGGCGGATCAAGACCGCGGCGGTTGCGGCCATCAGACAGCAGGCGATGATGTTACCCGGGACGCCCTCGCCCTTGGCCTGCTCAGAAAACATCCAGGCTGAGACGACAATCAGCGCAGGCTTCAAAAACTCGGACGGCTGCAATTGAAGCGGGCCGATCTTGAACCAGCGATGCGCGCCTTTCACCTCGGGCCCGAACCACTGGGTAAGGCCTGCCATGATCAGACAGACCAGCAGCAACACACAGGACAAGCGCCGAATATCGCGCGGTGACAAAAGCGATACGCCAAACATGATCGCCAGCGACGGAAACAGAAAAAGAATCTGGCGGGTTACGAAATAGAAACTCTCATAACCCAGTCGTTGAGCCACCGGTGGACTGGCCGCAAGCGCCAATAGCGATCCAATCGAGATCAGGACCAGCACCGCCGCCAGCGTCCAGCGGTCAATCGTCCACCACCAGCGGGCAATCAAGGATGTGTCTGTACGGCCAAATTGCATCATTGCAGCACCGCCTGAACCAATGATCGGAAATGATCGCCCCGCGCTTCGAAATCTGCGAATTGATCAAAAGATGCTGCAGCAGGTGACAGCACAATTACCTCGCCCGCCTGCGCCTGCTTCAATGCCGAAGCAAATGCCGCGTCAATCGTGCCGCTGATTTCATGGGCAACATCGCCACCAAGCGTGACGGCAAATTCATCTGCGCACGCGCCGACCAGATAGGCGCGTTTTACCTTTGGGAACAGATGGCTCAGGGTCTCGATGCCGCCAAGCTTTGCAACCCCACCTGCAATCCAGTGAATGTGATCAAAGCTGAGCAGAGCTTTTTCGGCGGCATCCGCATTGGTCGCCTTACTATCGTTGATGATCCGCACGCCACGATGATCACCAAGCAATTCCATCCGATGGGCAAGGCCGGGGAAACGGGCAAAGGAATGTATAATCTGATCACTGTCAAAGCCCAGCGCGCTCAGGGCTGCAAAAGCAACACCAAGATTTTGCGCATTATGCAGACCCGGCATGCGGTCCAGCCTTGAAAGATCAAAAAGGCTGACCTGCCCGCCCTGACGGTCATCGATCAACTGACCGTCCCGTACATAGATGCCACCGGCTACGACAGTTTGAACGGATACGCAGACCACCCGGCGCCCGGCTGCAATCAGCTTGCGGGCAATTTCAGCAGTTGGTTCGGTATCAATGCCGATAACAAGGGTGGCATCGTCGCGGGCGTGCGAAAACAGTCTGGCCTTTACCGCCACGTAATTTTCCAATGTGCCGTGCCGGTCAAGATGATCCGGCGTAATGTTTATCAGGCAGGCAACATCGGCAGCAAAATTCGGCGACAGGTCAATCTGATAAGACGACATTTCGATCGAATAGATGCCATCATCCGACAATGTCGGCAGGTCGAACACAGCCCGGCCGATATTCCCACCGATTGCAGCCGGCTTGCCCAGGTCGTCTACC
>CAISDR010000109.1 GCA_903884125.1 uncultured bacterium | reverse complement strand
TATGGGCTGATCCTGCCGCCGCCTGTTTTGTCTGCGCCGCGACTGGGTTGTGTGAACGTGCATGCATCGCTTTTGCCGCGCTGGCGGGGGGCCGCGCCCATCCACCGTGCAATTCTGGCCGGTGATGAACAAACCGGCATTTCCATCATGCAGATGGATCGTGGCCTTGATACCGGCCCGGTTTTAATGACTGCCGCGTGTGATATCGGGCAGAAGGATCTGGGGCAGTTGCATGATGAACTGGCGCAATTAGGCGCCAGCCTGCTGATCGACGCCCTGTCAGGCCTTGAACGGGGGATAATCAAACCGCAGCCCCAGCCGGAACAGGGCATTACCTATGCGGCCAAGATTGCCAAGGATGAAGCCCGCATCAACTGGACATTGCCTGCAATTGAAATTGCCCGACAGGTGCGCGCCTTTTATCCCGCACCCGGTGCGTTTACCCATTTGCCGGATGGTGCGCGCCTTAAAATTCTGCAGGCTGAGGTTATTGGTGCAAGAGGTGCAAAGCCTGGTCTGCTGATCGACGATCACTTGACGATTGCCTGTGGTACTGGTGCCTTGCGGGCGACAAAGGTACAGCGCGAAGGCCGCAGCGCGCAGGACGCTGACACATTCCTGCGTGGTGCCGGACTTGGCTCCGGTCAGTGTCTGGCCTAGATCATGCCACGCTATCGCCTGATTATCGAATATGACGGCAGCGGCTTTGTCGGCTGGCAGCGTCAGGCCAATGGCCAAAGTGTGCAGGAAGCCATTGAACGCGCCGTGCTTGGTTTTTCAGGCGAACTGGTTGATGTGGTTGGTGCCGGTCGCACCGATACCGGTGTCCACGCCACACATCAGGTAGCGCATCTGGATCTTGGCCGCGACTGGACATTGGATACGGTGCGCGATGCGATCAATTTTCATATCAGACCGCATAGCGTGTGCATTCTGCGCGCGGAATTGGCGGCACCTACGTTTCACGCCCGCTTTGATGCGATATCGCGGGCCTATACCTATGTGATCCTGAACCGCAAACCGCCCCCGGTACTGGAACGCAATCAGGTCTGGCATGTCACAGCCCCGCTGGATGCCGATGTCATGAATGATGCGGCACAGGAACTGGTAGGCAAGCATGATTACACAACTTTTCGTGCCGCGGCCTGTCAGGCATTGTCACCGGTCAAGACCGTCGACAGCCTGACCGTGCAACGCGATGGCAATCACATTATCGTGCATGCACGCGCGCGTTCTTTCCTGCATCATCAGATGCGCTCATTCGTGGGCGCGCTGCGTTATGTGGGTGAAGGAAAATGGTCACGCGCGGATCTGGCCGATGCGCTGGCGGCCCGCAATCGCGCCCGCTGTGCGCCGGTGGCACCAGCGGGCGGGCTTACGCTGGTTGCAGTCGATTATCCCGATGACGCAGCCGCGGCTTCCTAGGCGGCCCGTTCCATAATCCGCTGGTATATTTCGCTAAGCGCCAGTACATCCGCAACCGGCACCTGCTCGTCAATTTTGTGCATGGTCAGGCCGACCAGACCGCATTCGACCACGGGGCAATAATGCCTGATGAAACGGGCATCCGATGTCCCGCCGGTGGTGGACAATTCCGGTGTGCGACCGGTGACATGGTGAACCGCCTCGCTGACCAGTGTACTCAGTTTGCCCGGCCTGGTCAGAAACGCCTCGCCCGAGACATGGATGTTCAGATCAAATTCGCGATTGTCGCTGGCAGCATCAAGCGCCTGCCTGATTTTTTCGATCAGGTCGCTTGAATGATAGGTGTCGTTAAAGCGGATATTGAATTTGAAACTGCCTCTGGCCGGAATGACATTGGTAGCCGGATTGCCCACATCGATAGACGTGATTTCAAGATTGGATGGTTGAAACCAGTCGTTACCCTTGTCCAGCTCAAGCGCATCCAGCGCTACAGCCAGTCTGATCAGGCGGGGGATGGGATTGTCGGCCAGATGCGGATAGGCCACGTGGCCCTGTGCGCCGTTCACGCTGACTGTTCCGCTTAACGAGCCGCGGCGACCGATCTTGATCATATCGCCCAGTGCTTTCGCGCTGGATGGTTCACCCACGATACACATGTCCGGCCTGAATCCACTTTCAGCCATCCAGGGAAGAACTTTTGCCGTGCCATTGACGGCAACGCCTTCTTCATCACCGGTAATCAGCAGGCTGATGGTACCGGGCCATTCACGATCAAGCCGGCTTACTGCCGCCACAAAGGCTGCAATGGATGCCTTCATGTCATTGGCACCTCGCCCGATCAGAATACCGTTCTGAACAACCGGTGTGAACGGGTCGGTTGACCATTGGGCCTTGTCGCCGGGCGGGACAACATCGGTATGACCGGCATACATGATATGCGGGCCAGCAATGCCGCGATGGGCATAGATGTTGCGGACAGGATCGGTACCGGGTGCAGAAAAAGTCAGATCATGGACTTCAAAATCCAGCGCCATCAGCGCATCGGACAACACGCTTAATGCGCCCGCATCTGCGGGTGTCACGCTGGGACATGCGATCAGCTTTACCGCCAGATCAACAGGATCAACTTCCATCACAAGGTCTTTGTGATTTTGTCCAGTTGCCGTTGCATGACTTCAAGCTGGCTTTTCAGTTCCAGAATCTGATCAGCACCCGATGGATCGGTATCCGCATCCGGACTTGATCCTTCCTGGCGGGGCAGACCGGCGCTCATGGGTGTGAACATGCGCACGGCGCGATCAAACAGTTTGAGATTCTGGCGTGCCAGATCCTCGAAATGCTGGAACGGTAATTTACCGCCGAATGCTTCCTGCATCATCGAGCGGACCTGTTCGTGGTTTTTTGAAAAACTTTCCATCGACAGTTCCAGATAGCCGGGTACCAAAGCCTGAAGGCTGTCACCGTAAAACCGGATCAGCTGGCGCAGAAAACGGATCGGCAGCAGGTTCTGCCCGCTTTTGTTTTCTTCTTCAAAGATGATCTGGGTCAGCACCGACCGCGTGATTTCTTCGCCGGTTTTGGCATCATATACCACAAAATCTTCGCCTGACTTTACCATCTGCGCCAGATGATCCAGCGTCACATAAGACGATGATGCAGTGTTATATAATCGGCGATTGGCGTATTTCTTGATGGTGATCGGCGCGCCGGGGGCGTTTTTGGTATCGCTCAATGGGTGTTTCCTCAACCTTTGGCACGAGGCCAGTCTCAGGCCTGTATATCAGCTATTTTCACCCGCTATAACGGTTTTGTGCAAGGGCGTATCGCACATGCGTCATGCCAAGGCCGCACTTGGCGAATGATTTTCCCAGGCGTTAGGATCAACCTGCCCAACCGGAGCCTGACCAGATGCCACCTTCCGCCAAAAACCCGAAAAAAGCCAAATCTGCCAATGAACAGGGTTCAGGTGGTGACCCTGAAATTAATGTGGTCGCGGCCCGGTATCTGGATTTGTGGCGCAGGCACTGGATGGCGGAAATGACATCACCGGGCGTCTCGCTTTTGCCTTCGGGCGCGCGAAAACCCGTTTTATGACCCGGCATATTAAAGCGCCCGCAAGTCACCGAGGCCCGCACCCGCTGGGTCAGCACCTGATGGGTATCGGGCAAATGTGGCAATCCGGCTTGAACGCGGCAGCTGCGGCACGGGTTGGCATGTTCCCCTGGCATCCAGGCTTTAAGGATGAAGGTGATGCATTGGCCAGTCTGCTGGCACGTTTTCCCGCTGATCAGATGGCAAAGGCGCTGGTATCCGAGGTCGAGGCGCGGATCGCCGGGTTTCAGGCCGGGGTCGATGCCTATCGCCGATCGGGCCATTTCAGGCCCAAAGACCAACGACCCGTGGTCTGGCGCAAGGGCCGGGCAAAGCTTTTGGGGCCAATGGCGGCAAAGAAAGACGCCCGCGTGATTCTGGTTGTGCCCTCGCTGATCAATCAGTGGCATGTGCTGGATCTTGATCCGGGGAACGGGCTGATATCGCGGCTCGAAAGTCAGGGTCATGCGCCTTATGTGCTGGACTGGGGGCTGCCGGGCACCCAGGAAGCCAAATGGGATTGCGGCGATTATGTAACCCATGTTCTCGAACCCGCGCTTGACTGGTTGACGCAGCACAGCGGTGCGCAGGTCGGGGTCATGGGGCAGTGTCTGGGCGGTGTGCTTGCCCTGGGGCTGGGCCAGATCGCGCGTCCAAAGATTACGGGCATTGCCCTGCTGGCCACGCCCTGGGATTTTTCGTTGATGCGTCCGACCATGGTGACCACTAGCCTGATGGCGCAGGGTGCGGGACTGCACCGGGCGATTTTTGACGGTGACGGCCTATTGCCTGCCGATTTGGTCGCAACCCTGCTTGCGGTGGCCGATGGGGGGCTGATCGAGGCGAAATATCGCCGATTTACCGATCTTGATCCGGAAGGAGATGCAGCGCGTGCGTTTGTGCTGATCGAGGACTGGGCCCAGACCGCCATTCCCCTGGCGCGTCGGGTCGGCGCGCAGGTGTTCCGCGACTGGCCGGGTGGGGCAGGACCTGCCCAGAACTGTTTTCAGGTCAGGGGCGAGGTCATAAAACCTCAATCCATTGAATTGCCGGTTATCATGGTTCAGTCCGAACGTGATCGTCTAACCCCACCGGCTGGCGCAAGGCTTTTGGCAGAGCAATTGCCAAACGTCTCCATTCTTGCCCCGGATGGTGGTCACCTTGGTATGGCAATAGGTCGCGAGGCAGGTGAAATTGCCGAGGCGCTTGGCCACTTTTTCCTAGATCATGCGCCCGTCTCACCCTATCGTGGGTTGCAAAAGCGGCCTGAAAGGGCCGTGAAGAAAAAAGGTGCCGGTCGGGTCTGATCCAAACAGGCAACCTTGTGTAACGCCCATCATTTGCGCGCAGTTTGCGCCACAGGAGACAGCCATGACTGACGTCGTCATCGTATCCGCCGCCCGCACGCCGGTAGGTTCATTCAGCGGTTCGCTGGGTGGGGTGCCTGCCCATGTTCTGGGACAGACAGCAATTATGGCGGCGCTGACCCGCGCAGGTGTTGCCGGTGCCGAAGTATCTGAAGTGATCATGGGACAGGTTTTGCAGGCCGGTCAGGGGCAGAACCCAGCCCGTCAGGCATCCATCGCCGCCGGACTGCCGGTCGAAGTACCGGCCTGGGGCATCAATCAGCTCTGCGGTTCGGGCCTGCGCACGGTAGCACTGGGCTTCCAGTCGATCCGCGAAGGTGATGCAACGATTGTCGTCGCCGGTGGTCAGGAAAGCATGAGCCAGGCACCACACGCCCAATATTTGCGCGCCGGTGTCAAAATGGGCGGGGTTGAACTGATCGACACCATGATCAAGGACGGCCTGTGGGACGCCTTTAACGGCTATCACATGGGCAATACGGCAGAAAATGTGGCCGCCCAGTATCAGATCACACGTGAAGAACAGGACCGCTTTGCCGTTGCCTCGCAAAACAAGGCAGAGGCAGCCCAGGCCGCCGGTCGGTTCAAGGATCAGATCGCACCGGTCACGATCAAGGGCCGCAAGGGCGATGTGGTCGTGACCGAAGATGAATATATCCGCAAGGGTGCGACTTATGAATCCGTGTCAGGCCTGAAACCGGCATTCCAGAAAGATGGGTCAGTTACTGCCGCCAATGCATCGGGTCTGAATGATGGTGCAGCAGCACTGGTGTTGATGTCGGCTGCCGAAGCAAACCGGCGCGGCCTGACCCCGCTGGCGCGGATTGTCTCCTGGGCACAGGCGGGTGTTGATCCCAAGGTGATGGGCACCGGCCCGATCCCGGCTTCACGGGCGGCATTGAAGAAAGCGGGATGGTCCACTGCTGATCTTGATCTGGTCGAAGCCAATGAGGCATTCGCAGCCCAGGCCTGTGCCGTGAACAAGGATCTTGGCTGGGATACATCCAAGGTGAACGTGAATGGGGGAGCGATTGCGATCGGGCATCCGATCGGGGCATCGGGCGCGCGCGTTTTGACCGACCTGCTTTATGAAATGGGCCGTCGTGATGCGAAAAAGGGACTGGCCACATTGTGTATTGGTGGCGGCATGGGTATCGCCCTTTGCGTCGAACGCTAATCTGAACTGAAAAGACTGCCGTCTGATCCGCAAGGTAATTGCGGATCAGACGAACCAACTAAAAATCTTATGGGGAGTGTAAAATGGGAAGAGTAGCAGTCGTGACCGGCGGTACCCGCGGAATTGGAGCCGCCATCTCTGTTCGTCTGAAAGAAGCCGGGTATAAGGTTGTCGCGAATTATGCTGGCAATGATGAACGCGCCAACGCGTTTGCGGCAGAGACCGGAATTCCAATCTATAAATTTGACGTAGCCGATTATGACGCCTGTATCGCAGCCGTCGCCAAGATCGAAGCGGAACAGGGTCCGATTGATATCGTGGTGAACAATGCAGGTATCACCCGCGACACCACATTGCAGCGGATGAGCCGCAGCATGTGGGATGAGGTACTGGATACCAATCTGGGCGGTTGCTTTAATATGTGTCGTGCGGTCTGGGAAGGCATGCGCGCGCGTGGTTTCGGACGTATTGTGAATATCGGCTCGATCAATGGTCAGGCCGGGCAATATGGTCAGGTGAATTACGCAGCCGCCAAGTCCGGCATTCATGGCTTCACCAAGGCGCTGGCCCAGGAAGGCGCACCGAAAGGTGTCACCGTCAATGCCATTGCCCCCGGTTACATCGATACTGATATGGTGGCCGCCGTTCCCGCGAATGTGCTGGAAAAGATTATTGCAAAAATTCCAGTTGGACGACTGGGCAAGGCAGATGAAATTGCCCGCGGGGTGGAATTCCTGATTGGCGAGAATTCAGGATTCATCACCGGATCGACTCTGTCGATCAATGGTGGACAGCATATGTACTGATCCATTCGGATCAATCAATCAGTGCGCCCCTGTCAATCTGGCGGGGGCGCGTTGTTTTGGCAGACAGCGTATTTTTGACCAGGCAGGATTTATGAGCGAGCTAATTTTCCATCACTATGAAAGCTCGCCTTTTTCTGAAAAAGTGCGTCTGGTTTTTGGCATCAAAGGGCTTGCCTGGTCATCGGTTGAAATTCCAAATATGTTGCCCCGGCCGGATCTGATGCCGTTGACCGGTGGTTATCGCAAAACCCCGGTCATGCAGATTGGTGCAGATATTTATTGCGATACACAGCTGATCCTGCGTGAGTTGGAACGGCGGTTTCCGACACCGACTCTCCTGCCGCGCGGCAACAAAGGTATCGGCGCCATGGTGGGATTCTGGGCGGATCGTCCCTTCTTCTGGACAACCGCTGGCATGTTTATCGGCGAGCTTGGCCCGCACCTGCCCGAAGCATTTATCAAGGACCGGGAACATTTTTCCGGTGGACCCATTGATGTAAAAGCGGCCGCTGCGGCCGCGCCCTTGTTGCGCGATGGTCTTAGGGCGCATCTGGCGATTTTGTCGGAACAACTGGAAGACGGTCGGCCCTATATTCTGGGCGAGCCCATTTCACTGGCGGATATCAACGCTTACATGAATGTGTGGTTTTTACGACGTCTGCCCATTGCCGATGCGCTGATTGCGCCTTTTGCGAAAGTGGTTGCATGGGAAGCACGGATTTCAGCAATCGGTCATGGCAAGCGTCAGGATTTGTCGTCAGCTGACGCGCTGGCGATTGGCACCAGCGCCGTCCCGCAAACACGCGCGCGTCTGGATGCGGATGATCCCAACGGACGCAAGCCGGGTGATCAGGTGGCGGTCATTCCAGACGACAGTGGCAAGGTACCGGTGGTTGGAACCATTGTGGCATCAGATGCCTTTGCCATTGCCATTCGCAGGCAAGACCCGGTTGCCGGTGACGTAGTCGTGCATTTTCCAAAGGCCGGTTTCATCATCCGGCCTGTTTAATGCGTTCAGCCACCCAGCGCCTTTCGGACAAATTCAAGGCGGTCCTGTCCAAAGAATAATTCCTCGCCGACGAAAAAGCTGGGTGCGCCAAAGATCCCGCGGGCGATCGCCGAATCCGTGGATGCGCGCAATTCTGCCT
>CAISDR010000108.1 GCA_903884125.1 uncultured bacterium | reverse complement strand
GCCAAAGCCGCAACCGCTGTTATCAGATTTAAGGCAGGTTCTACTCCCCATAATTGCTGGATAGCAGAAAAAAGCTATTACGCTATGCGACAAAAGTGCAGACCTTGTGGCATAAGGGGCAAAATCGGCCTCTGAGGATATCGTTGCAAATGATCCGCTTTGAAAATATTGCCAAACAGAACAGCCATCGAATTCTTTTTCTGGAAGCATCCGCAGCTTTAAACCGAGGGGAAAAGATCGGTCTTGTCGGACCAAATGGTGCCGGGAAGACAACGCTGTTCCGTATGATCATGGGCGAAGAATTGCCCGACGATGGTCAGGTTGTGATCGAAAAGCAGGTCACAGTTGGCTATTTCAATCAGGATGTGGGCGAAATGGCGGGCCGCAGCGCCGTTGCCGAAGTCATGGATGGTGCCGGGCCTGTCAGCACGATTGCCGCTGAACTGGCCGACCTTGAAGCGGCCATGTGCGATCCCGACCGGCCGGATATGGATACTATCGTTGAACGTTATGGCGAAGTACAGGCGCGCTTTGAGGAATTGGGCGGCTATGAACTTGAAGGACGCGCGCGCGAAGTCCTCGCCGGGTTAAGCTTTAGCCAAGAAATGATGGACATGGATGTGGGGGATCTGTCCGGGGGGTGGAAAATGCGTGTGGCATTGGCCCGAATTTTATTGATGCGACCCGATGCGATGCTGCTGGATGAACCAAGTAACCATCTTGATATCGAAAGCCTGATATGGCTTGAAAAATTTCTGAAGGGTTATGACGGCGCGTTACTGATGACATCCCATGACCGTGAGTTCATGAATCGGATAGTCACAAAGATCATCGAAATCGATGATGGATCTTTGACCAGCTATGCCGGTGATTATGAATTCTACGAACGCCAGCGGGCACTGGCAGAAAAACAGCAGCTGGCACAGTTTGAACGCCAACAGGCCATGCTGGCCAAGGAACTGAAATTTATCGAAAGGTTCAAGGCTCGCGCCTCTCATGCCAGCCAAGTTCAAAGCAGGGTCAAGAAGCTGGACAAGATTGAACGATTTGAACCACCCAAACGCCGCCATACCGTATTGTTTGATTTCCCGCCGGCCCCGCGTTCCGGCGATGATGTGGCTGTTTTAAAAAATGTGCATAAAGGTTATGGCAGCCGTGCGATCTATCAGGGGTTTGACTTTACCATCAGACGCAAGGAACGCTGGTGTGTAATGGGGGTCAATGGTGCAGGTAAATCAACTCTGCTCAAACTCGTCGCAGGTGCAACTGAGCCCGATGAGGGTACCGTCACGGTTGGTGGCAGCGTCAAGATGGGATATTTTTCCCAGCACGCGATGGAACTTCTTGAAGGCGATAAAACAGTTTTTGAAACACTTGAAGGATATTTTCCTCAGGCGGGGCAAGGCCCGCTTATGGCATTGTCGGGATGTTTTAGTTTTTCAGGTGATGATGTTGAAAAGAAATGCCGGTTCCTGTCCGGTGGTGAAAAAGCGCGGTTGGTCATGGCCATCATGCTGTTTAATCCACCGAATTTTCTGGTACTTGACGAACCAACCAACCACCTTGATCTTGATACAAAGAAGATGCTGATTTCGGCGCTGGGTGCCTATGAGGGCACTATGCTGTTTGTATCGCACGATCGTCATTTTCTGGCGGCATTGTCCAATCGTGTGCTGGAATTGACCCCTGAGGGCATCCATCAATATGGTGGTGGATATATCGAATATGTGGCCCGTACCGGCCAGGAAGCACCTGGAATTCATAGCTGAGTGCAATATTCAGGTCGATGCCTGCCTAGGATAGCAGCCGTTCAAACAACCAAGCCGAGGCGATGGCGCCAATGGCATAGGTTATGGACTTAACAGCCAATGTCTTGAAATCAGGCAGAAGCTCGCGCAGCAGAACCAAAACAAATAATGCGGCGCCGACTATGATCATTTGACCAGCTTCAACACCAAGATTAAACGACAATAGTGCGGCTGGCACTTCACGCTGTGGCAAGCCAATTTCCACTAGCGCGCCAGCAAATCCAAATCCGTGCAGCAGGCCAAAAATAAATGCGATACCCCATGGATAGCGTTCGGACAATCGATTTTGCCGCCGGTCTGTCTTTACGACCTCAACAGCCAGAAAGATAATTGATAACGCTATGCAGCTTTCAATCGCCGGGCGCGGCAATGAGATAATACCCAGTGTGGTGGCAATAAGCGTAATTGAATGTGCCAGCGTAAACGCTGTCACTGCTGCAGCGATGCGCCATCCCCGCTCCAAAAGCAACACAAGTGTCAGGACAAACAGCAGATGATCATACCCGGTCAGAATATGTTCAACGCCCAGAAGTCCATAGGTACGGATAACGTCCAGACGATCAGGTTTTGACTGGATCTGAACCATTGGCATGCGCGGAGTCAGCCGGGACGCCTGAACCGGCGCGTCAAGCGGTGCGATTCGAACCAGGACATCAGATACTGTGTTTTCCAGGCCCAGCAGCCCAAAAGCAAGGCCGCCAAGCGGCGCACTGCATTTCAATGTTTCGGTAACTAGCGTACCGACACCGGATAAAGTCGTGTGAGATTCCGCGACGTGGCAAGCATTCGGAATGTTCGGCCTTACAGCATCGGTCAGGTCACCTTTGGCGGGCGCCTTCCAAATCAGTCGCCACTTTTCCGCTGTCTCCTGTACAAGCTCCAGATATCCAGGCTTTAGCTCATCCGCGCTGACTGGGTAAACTGAATTCCATAATGCCAGGACAACCAGGACAACCGTCTGCAAAAGGCACCGGGTCATTTAAGTCGCTCGATATGGATGCTGTAGGCACTCAACAATGATTGGTATCCGCGCTCTTCGCGTTCAGCAAGGGTTTCCGCACGCCAATCATTTTCGACCTGCTGACGGTGATCGTCGAAGGAAGCCTGTCGGTCATTGGTAATTCGGCGCACATGAAAAAGATGCAGGCCGATACCTGACTTTACTGGACCGGTCCACCGGCCTAATGGCGCGACCAGTAACGCTGCCAGCCCATCTGCCCCAAACATGCGTACGATCTCTGACGCTGATGCCTGTTCGAAGGAAGATGGGATCGGTGCTGGCTCGCCTAAGGTGCTCGGGTCGGCGCCAGCTTGCAATTTTCCCAGCAGCTCGTTTGCATTTCCAGAAATATCTCTACCGCCAGGTCCGCCAAGATAGACCTGATCAAATGACAGTTCTGTCAGAGGTAGATAGCGATCACGGTTTTTCTCAAACCATGCCCGCAAAACGGCTTCATCAGGTCTTGCATTTTCCAATTCGGCTGATGCCAGAAATTCCATTTTCGACCGCAGCCGCCGCCGCACCACAAGATCATCCCGATCCAGCCCCAGGCGCAACGCCTCGCGATAATAAACTTCTTCCCTGATAAAATCGCGAACAAGGCCATCAATCTCGTCGGCGCTTGGTTCGCGATCCCAGGCGGTAGCCCACTGAGTTGCAAGCTGCCTGATCTGATCGCTTGTGATGGTTATCTTACGATCAGCAATCGGTGATGGGCTGGCTGATCGTAAATCGCCAGCCAGCCCATGCCACACAAATATCGCGGCACCCAATGCCAGAAAATGCACAAATGGCTCGCCAATGATCTGTCTGACCAACCCTGGCTGCCGGACATTTCCACCCATGGATCAGGTTCTGGGTTCATACCAGATTGGCGAGGAATAGGCGCGTTGCTGGTCTTTCAGCTTTGCACCATTCATCGGTTTTACCCCGAAGCGAACCGCATCATAGGCGGGCCACCGGGGTGTTGGAATTTCCAGAGCCCGAACATAATAAAATGCGGGCTGGGCTGGATCGAATTCCGGGTCCGTCCAGATCTTTGACAACTGTGCGGCACCAATTGTGTTTTCAAATGTCGCTTTGGTCAGATCAACCGTATCACCTACTGGCGTCAGTTTGCCGTTGCGATCCTTATGCCGTTTGGCTGGGTTACTCCAGGCAACATCGAATACTTTTTCATGCGCGTCGCCTTTGGCATCAACCCAGCCCTTGACCACCTGCAATCGATCAAGATTGCCGCCTACCGGGTCTTTAAGCGCACTGAGAATGAATGTGGGCGCACCATCATTTTTCCGATTTTCTTTCAGATCGCCGCCCATGGGCACCCCGCGGGCATAGCCAACCGTGGCAATGTCCCCTCTCAGATCACCAGCCGAAAAATCCCACCCACCAAAAAAGCGCAATGTCAGCCGTGTACCGGTGGTGGCATAGACTTCCTTTCGCAGCATTGCATCGAACAGGGCCTCTCGGGTATTTTCATGGGCCCAGACAGCGGTATAGCCACCGGACAGCCGCTGCCAACCATACCGGATCATGCCGCCACGCTCCTCGACACTCATGGCGCGAACCGGACCAGGCTCGCTTCCGGCCTCTTCGCCAAAGAAACTGCGTTCACCCGCAGATGAGAGGGCATTATGCGCATCCGTGGCACCGATCATACCCAACTTGAAAGGATTGGTGCCGATTGCTTTTTCAAGCGATAATCCACGTTTTAACGCCGAGCGGACATAATCGCCGGCGAGCATATCCAGTTTCTTAGGTGACGACAGATCCAGGTTTCCCTGATCCCAGCCCTGATGGCCAAAATCATTGAATTCATCTTTGGGCGACAGATAGGGGTGCGTTTCACTATCCCCCTTGATTTGGGTAACCTCGGTCAACGGTTCCCATCGTGCGCGGCGGCGTGCATAGTCGGCGGTCATCGGCCGACCTTCGAAGTCATTTAGCGAATACATCAATCCGTTTGACAAATCGCCATTATGCGGGATCGCCAGAACCTTGCCGCCGGTCTTGTCTTCATAGTTCGATAAAAAGGCCCAGAGCTTCTCAGGGTCTTGAGACTGAAGCGACGAGAATGGCAAAATTTTTCCAACCCGCGCCGCACCATCCCTGAAGATGACAATCCGGTGCAAATTGTTTCCCTTAGGCGTTGAGGTATATTCATAGCCAAGCAAAGTCGTAAACTTTCCAGGCTGATTATAGCTTTCAGCGGTAGCCAGATACTCCTGCCATACCGATGCGATGATTTGCGTCGCCACCTTAGGATCATTCATCGCAGCAGGAAGCCGTTCCTGGGCAAACGCGCTGATCAGTTCACGGGCGGCCTGATGAGCTTCCTCGGGCGTGCCAAGCATCATGTCATGCCAACGTTTCAGCGTCGGATCAGCCATATACAACGGATTACCAGCCAGAAGCTCACGTCCTGTACCTATGCCTTCAGCATGATCGGATACCACAAGAAAATCCAATGGGCGATCAATCTGGGCATCCTGACCGGTCGATGATTTCACAAGGTCACCGCGCGCAAACCGAAACGCCTCTTCCGGTCCAAGACGAGCACCAAACAAGATGGCATCGCCTGAATTTTTTGTATGCAAATGAGTATTGCCCCAAAACACGCGTGTAGCATCGCCAGGCGTAGTTTCGTTTGCAAAAGCTGCGCTGGCCGCACCAATCGCCAGCGTCAAAGCAAAAGTGCTAATTTTCCAACGAATTACCATATCACTTCCTCCCAGGGCGCTTTAATATTTGTAACATTCTTAACAATTTTCAACATGCGTGTCATCAGGGGAATGGTTCGTGCGGAACCATTTGCATCCACGGCCGCAACCACCTAACGGCAATTGTCAGAATGCCGCATGTCATGGTCAGAACATCCAGAACATACCTATTCCGTCGGCTGCTTTACCTTATAGCTACGTATTTTCCGACACTAACGGTGACGCCTGATTCAAATCAGTATTCCCTTATTCGAGCGGTCTTGGCCACGGGTGGAAATCAAACCCTGCAAGCAGGGCCGTGTTGAGTACGGCATAAAGCTGGAAATATCCGCGCCCATTAAATTGGTCTAACTATTCAGGAGAAAAATCATGCCAGCAATGACAAACACAAAGGCAGCTGATGCCTTAGAGGCCGCAGCAAAAAGCCATCGCGCAGCTTCGGATCAGCATGCAAAAGGAGACCACAAAGCTGCAGCCTCGACAGCCGATACAGCGCACAAGCTCAGCGAAGCGGCCCATGGTCAAAGCAAGGGTGCCTGTGACAAAAGCAAGGCAGCCGCGCACTGATCTGATAGTCAAGTCAGTAACAAACCTTCCAAACCGGAAATACTGATCAATAAATGCCTCATTCCTTCTACATGCAAATGTCAGGTGGGGTGAGGCAGATCATAATATCCAGACTATTCCGTTTCGGCAAAGAACATTGAACCCGTCAATCAACATCACCCGTGATCGGCACATTTGACCGGACAGATCGTCCAGATGTTCAAACGTTCCCATTGCGCATATTCACCCTCATTCGGCCAAACTTCACGCCAAGCAGGAGTCGATATTGATCAACACGAAATTCATCGCCTGGGCGATGGGACCGGTAGTGCTACTTTCAAGTGGCGGCGCGTTGGCCGTCGACGGTCTGCCACCTGTCCAGACACAGAATGCAATATCTTACTACAGTGGCGGAATTGGGCTCGATGAATCTGCAGCCATAAAGGCAGATTCACTCCACCACTCTCTGCTGCTCGAATTCATCGAGCAGCATGGCAGGATCAATGAATACAGTGCCGGCCAGAAAATTCAGATTGATGACAACCTAGGGAAAAACCTACTATCGGTTACATCCGACGGCCCGTTTCTAACCGTCGACCTTCCACGAGGTCGATTCAAAATTACTGCAACCGCATTCGGAATTTCACAAGTTCGATATATTAATCTTGAAAAACACCCATCGGAACATATCATTTTTACCTGGCCAGCACAGTCAACATTTG
Organism: uncultured bacterium; assembly: GCA_903884125.1. Classification (GTDB taxonomy): domain Bacteria; phylum Pseudomonadota; class Alphaproteobacteria; order CAISDR01; family CAISDR01; genus CAISDR01. Next base: position 1,401 of record CAISDR010000108.1, on the reverse strand, counting down.
TGAATTGATTGTGATTGCTCTAGAACAGGCCCTAGTTCGCAAAAGCCATCAGATCTTCTAATTCATACGCCAGCGGCCAATGGCGGCGATGCTGACCGACCCGTACCGTAATAGTGCCCGATATCAAGGGGGGCGGTATCGGCAAGAACCTTTTTTGCAAAAATAATCTCAGCAGCTGTTCCATGCGTCATAATCAAAAATTTGTCAGCGGAAAGCGCTGATTCATAAGCGATCACACTGTCTTTGGGAATTCCCACACTGAAAAGTGCTGCACTTAGGGCGCTTATGGCACCAACAATCACCGCATTTTCGACTGCTGAAATTATTGCGACTGCAAGAAATCCGAGCGCCATTACCGCGCCAATTGGTGGCACCGTAATAAGAATTCCGCCGGTGAATAGGCCCCAGATACCACCCCAAAATGCCCCCCTTGTTCCCCAAAAGGTTACACGATCAGCCATATTGTAGAAGCCAATAACCTTTTCATCTACATGATAGCCTCTGCCTACAACTGAAAGGGTTTTCATGTCGTACCCGGCTCTCGCAAGCTGTTTGATCGCATTTTCTGCGGTCGTGTGATTTGGAAATACAGCTACCAGCGACTCTAGGGAACCCATTTTAAACTCCTATAACGCAGGTGCTGCGCCATGAATATTTTTAGAGGAACGCTGCCAGTTGCAGCGCATCGTATCATCCAAAATTTGACATCGCTGAAATGCGAACATTTCGGCGCCACCGGGAGGCTGGATGGGAACACCCGGCCAACCCGGCCGCGCTTGAATCAGCCGACGTGAATGTTGTTGGAGACAGATGTTACACCTGGTGCAGCCCAGGCCGTTGATCCTGCCTGGTCGCGCTCGGACCAGCCATGGACATTTCCGCTCAGAGTCACGTTACCACCTTGAACAGAAACGTTGACCTTCATTGGATTAAACCATGATCGGTGCAAAGCTTCTGTAATCCGTTCTTTGATATTAATCGCGTCGGCCTTCGGCTTGATCGTAATTTGATTGGAAACACCCACAACGCCCCAAAGGCCACGAATGTCACTGGCTGCGGCGTCGTGCTGGAAGTGCCAGTCTACTTCGCCGGTAAGAGTGACCCATCCCTTTTCTACCTTCACTTTCACCCTGTCGGCAGGAACCGAGACATCCCATTTCAGACGTCCCGCAGCGGCCAGTGCAATTTCCTCATCGCCATGGCGGACATTGAACGGAAGCCGGACGTCAATTTCTTCTGCTATCGCCTGAACGCCCTTGACCCGTCGAACTGCGTTTTCAGCGGCCAGCTTATCAGCATATTTCTCAACCTGGCCCGATAGGGTTATTACGCCATCGCGAGCAATTACACCGATATGCGCAGCGCTTACAGTCGGGTCCCAGTTAAGTTCATCCAGTACAG
>CAISDR010000107.1 GCA_903884125.1 uncultured bacterium | reverse complement strand
GGCCCCGACGCTTGCGTGTTTCAGGGTGTGTTCGTGAGACAATTCTTCAGTCGTCAGGCCTTCGGCCAGATTGGTGACAACCGACAGGGCCGCGACCCTCAATCCGCAATGGCGGGCGACAATCACTTCCGGCACAGATGACATGCCGACCAGATCGGCCCCCATGCGGGCCATCATGCGGATTTCGGCCGCCGTTTCAAAATTGGGTCCCGGTGTTGCCAGATAAACACCACTCGCCATATTGATATTCAACGTAGCGGCCAACGCGATCAGGCGCTGATTCAGTTCCTGGTCATAGGCATTGGCCATGGAAAAAAATCTTGGACCAAAACGATCGTCATTCGGCCCGATCAAGGGGGTGCCGGGCAAAAGATTGATATGATCGGTGATCATCACCACCCGGCCTGGCAGAACGTCATGGCGCAGGGAACCGGTGGCGTTTGTGACCAGCAGAGTCTTTGCACCCGCCAGCTTCAGCGCTCGGATTGCTGGGGTCATCGCCCCCATGCCACGGCCTTCATAATAATGTTTACGCCCGGCCAGACACGCAACCGGCAGACCGCCCACATAGCCCAGATGTAATTTGCCGATATGGCCTTCAACCGAAGGTGCCGGAAACCCCGGCAGGTCAACATAATCAATCGATATGGGGTTTTCGATATGTTTGGCAAAGCCCGATAGTCCCGAGCCAAGGACAATCACCATTTGGGGCACAAAGCCCGGCGCGCGGGCAGACAGCACCTGTGCGGCTTCAAATGGGGCGTCCCGGTCAGGGGTCAGGGAAAGATCGGTCATGACATGCTCCGGACACGTAAATGGCAGGGCTTTGTATATCCCCCGAAATCCGCTGATGCCAGCGTTGTTCGATGGATCCAGCCCATGCGGCAAATTACCTGCCAAGAAATTTGTTCTGTTGCTGGTCAAGGTTTGCGTTAAATTGCCGGCAAGGAGCGAAAAATGAATTTTTCTCGTGATGATCTGAAACAACGGATTGACCAGTCACTAGGTGCTGCAAAGGCTGATCTGGTGATCAAGAATGTGCGCCTGTTTTCGGTCATAGATGGTTCGCTGACAAAGACAGATATCGCAGTCTGCGGGGACCGGATCGTTGGGACCCATGATCTGGACTATCGCGGGGCCACGGAAATTGATGGCCACGATCTGATCGCTGTGCCGGGTTTTATCGACACCCATGTGCACCCGGAGTCAACCCTTGTGGTCCCGGGGGAATTTGACCGGTTGGTGTTGGGGCGGGGAACCACCACGGCAATTGCCGATCCCCATGAGATAACCAATATCCTTGGTGCCGATGGCATTCGGTTTTATGCCGAAAGTGCCAGTGCCATGGCCATGGACCTGAAGGTCAACCTGCCGTCATGCGTTCCAGCCAGCCCGCTGGAGACATCCGGTGCGGAACTGAGTGCCGAAGACCTTGCCGGGCTGCGCGGATTGCCCCATGTTCTGGGTCTGGCGGAATTCATGAATTTCCCCGGCTTGCTGGACAAGGTTGATTCCGTTCTGGACAAGCTGGTGGCATTTCAGGATGACCTGATTGACGGGCATGCGCCTTTGCTGTCCGGGCGGTCCTTGAACGCCTATCTGTCATGTGGCATTCGCAATTGCCATGAATCTACCGGCCTTGCCGAAGCGCAGGAAAAACTGGTCAAAGGCATGCAGGTATTGATCCGCGATGGTTCAGTGACCCGCGATGTTCATGCACTTTCAGCCCTGATCGATATCGCGCAATCCCCCTTTGTCAGTTTCTGTACTGATGATCGCACGCCGCTGCATATTGCCGAAGATGGCCATCTGGATTATCTGATCCGCACATCGATCAGGCTGGGGCGTGATCCATTGGCAGTCTATCGGGTAGCAACCTGGTCAGCAGCCAATGCCTTTGGTCTGAGAGATCGGGGCGTGATTGCACCCGGAAAGCTCGCGGATATTGTTTTGCTGAATGACCTTGATGATTGCAGGGTTCATTCAGTGATCCGTGCGGGTAGGATCGTTGATGAAAGTTTGTTTGCGGCGCGAAAGCTGCCAGCCATCATCGGCTATCATTCCATCAAGCGTGAAAAAATCGCGGCGGATATTTTCGCGACAAAATGTATGGGGCCAACAGGCCCCGTTATCGGCATTCGTGAAAATCAAATTGTGACCGACGCGCTACGTCTTACCTTGCCCTACAAAAATGGCTGTCGACTCGCCGATGCCAATCAGGATGTGGCAAAGGTGGCTGTACTTGAACGTCACGGGCGAAACGGCAATATTGGGCGCGGTTTTGTCAAAGGTCTTGGCCTTGGTGCCGGTGCGATTGCATCCAGCATCGGGCATGATGCGCATAATATCATTGTCGCTGGCATGGATGATCAGGATATGGCCATCGCGGTAAATCGACTGATTGACTTGCAGGGTGGGTTTGTCGCTGTTAGCGGGGGCAATGTTCTGGCTGATCTGCCCTTGCCGGTGGCGGGACTAATCAGTGACAGACCCGCTGAAAATGTCGAGACGCGGTTACGGCATCTGCGCGCCGCGGTTGCTGAACTGGGCTGTCATCTGGCGGAACCATTTGTGCAGATGGCTTTTTTACCTCTGTCAGTTATCCCACACCTCAAGATCACGGATTACGGCCTTATCGATGTAGACAAATTCGCGGTCATCGGGCTGGACAGTTAGTGGCGCACACGAAAGCGATAGAATATGGACGTCAATCCGATTTTATATGCCATTCCAGTCTTCT
>CAISDR010000106.1 GCA_903884125.1 uncultured bacterium | reverse complement strand
GAACCGCCCTGCTGACGGTTGAGGGCGAGCGCGATGATATCTGTTCGGTGGGCCAGACGCTTGCGGCCCAGGATCTGGCCACAGGCATCAAACCATTCCGCAAACGCCACCATCTTCAGGCCGGTGTCGGCCATTATGGCGTGTTCAGCGGCTCGCGCTGGAAAAAACAGATTTACCCCATTGTGCGGAACACCATTCTGGCCGCTGACTAGGTAATCTGTCATTCTGCACCATCAAAATCTTGAACCGGACCAAAGATCCGGGCGGGGAGGAACGGCTTGATGGATATTCTGCAGCGATCAGCACGCTATATCGACGAAGACCTTTATGAAGGGGCAGGGCTGGTCAATCGCCCGACCACGGAACTTTCTGAACTGGGCAATGGCATTGCCCTGATCGAAGCGTTCTCGCATGTGGTCACCTTCAGAACCGATGACGGACTTGTGCTGTTCGACACGTCGCTGGCAGCCTTTGCCGGTGGTGTTCTGACCTCGCTTCGGAAATGGTCATCCGATCCCATTGCCGATATCATCTATACCCATGGTCACGTGGATCATGTGGGCGGGGCCGGTGCGATGCTGGCCGAAGCCGCGGGCAATGGCGCACGACGGCCGCGTGTCATCGGGCATGAAAATGTCAAACCGCGATTTGACCGTTATGAACTTACAAACGGCTATAACTGGCTGATCAATGCCCGACAATTTGCCCCGGCCAATGAGCTGAAGATGGGGGGCGATCCCGCAGGCGAACGGCGCTTTGGGCCCGATCCGTTTGTCTATCCTGATTTAAGTGTTGGCGAACGGCTGTCCATGACAACTGGTGGCCTGAACGTGGAATTGCGTCACGGCATTGGCGAGACCGACGATCATCTCTGGGCGTGGATGCCCGAACACAAAGCAATCTGTTCCGGTGATTTTGTCACCTGGGTTTTTCCCAATGCCGGAAATCCGCAAAAGGTTCAGCGTTATCCCCTGGAATGGGCGCGTACCCTGCGGGAAATGGCGGCGCTGGAACCTGAACTTCTGTTGCCGGCCCATGGACTGCCGGTGGCAGGCAGCGCGCGCATTCGTAAAATGCTTCTGACCATCGCAGAGGCATTGGAATTTCTGGTGCGTGAAACACTGGCCGCCATGAATGCCGGTGCGCGGCTTGATGAAATCCTTCATAAAGTACGGCTACCGGCCACACTGCTGGAAAAGCCCTATCTGCGCCCGGTCTATGATGAACCGGAATTCATCCTGCATAATATCTGGCGGCTGTATGGGGGCTGGTATGACGGCAATCCCGCCCGACTGAAACCGGCTCCTGACAATGAACTGTCGGCAGAGATAGCAAAACTTGCCGGTGGTGCGCTGACCCTGGCCCGCCATGCACTGGAACTTTCGCAATCAGGTCAGCATCGTCTGGCCTGCCACTTTGCCGAGATGGCGGTTCAGGCTGACCCGGAAAATCGCGAGGCACATTCGGCGCGCGCCCAGGTCTATCAGGTGCGGCGCCAATCAGAACCAAGCCTGATGGCCAAAGGAATTTTCGGCGGCGCTGAACGTGACTCTGCCAAAAAGGTTTAAGTGCAAAATTGGCCAGACCCATTGCGGGAACTGATCTGGCATATTAAACGTTAATCACAAAATTAATGTCAGGACTGGAAACATCGCATGCCCATCATCATTCATGGCAATTCCATGTCACCTTTTGCACGCAAGGTGCTGATCGGTGCAACCGAAAAACAGATTGCGTTCGAACACAGGCAAACAGGACTGCAATCAGACGATCAGGATTTTCTGGCAGCAAGCCCATTTAAAAAAATCCCGGCTTTAGTGGATGGTGATTTCAAAATCTCGGATTCGACGGCCATTCTGACCTATTTCGAAGCAATCAAACCGAACCCAAGTCTTTTACCCTCAGAAGCAAAGGCGCGTGCACGCGCAGTTTGGTATGAGGAATTTGGCGATACCATACTGACCGCTGCAATTGGCAAGGTCTTTTTCAATCGCATCGTTGCCCCGATTTTTTTAAAGCGCGAAGGTGATTCAGCAGCGGCCAGTGCGGCGCTGGCCAATGAAATTCCACCGGTACTCGATTATCTGGAAAGTGTCATTCCGGCATCAGGTTTTCTGGTCGAAGACCGGTTCACCCTGGCCGACCTGTCCGTGGTAAGCCCGCTGATCAATCTGGAACACAGCGATGACTTATTGCAACAAGGCAGATGGCCAAAAACCCTGGCCTATTTCAATACCCATTGCCAACGCCCTTCGATTGCCAGATACCGTCAGGCTGAACGCAAGATGCTGGGCAAAGCATAAGCACTGAAACAGGTTTTTGATGTCGCGCATCGCCTATGTGAATGGTCAGTATGTACCCCATGCGGAAGCATCGGTGCATGTAGAAGACCGCGGCTATCAGTTTGCTGATGGCGTATACGAAGTCTGTGCGATTGCCGATGGCAGACTGCTGGACGAGACAGGGCATCTGGACCGGCTGGATCGTTCATTGCGCGAATTGCGCATCGATCCGCCGGTACCACGCACGGCGCTGAGGATCATCATGCGCCAGATGATCCGGCTGAACCGCGTGCGGCACGGGATCATCTATCTTCAGATCACCCGCGGCGTTGCCCCGCGGGATCACTTTTTCCCTGACTCAGATGTGCCATCGTCGCTGGTCATGACCGCTCGCGCCGTCGATCCGGTCCGGGCTGCCGCACGGGCGGAAAAGGGCATTGCCGTCCTGTCGCGCCCGGATATCCGCTGGGGACGCCCGGATATCAAATCCGTTTCACTGCTGCCCAATATTCTGGCCAAACAGGAAGCCCGCGATGCAGGCTGTGATGAAGCGTGGTTTATTGATGCCAATGGGTTTGTGACCGAGGGCGGATCAACCAATGCCTGGATTGTAACAACTGACAATCAGGTCATTACCCGCGACCTTGGCCGGATTCTGGCGGGCATCACGCGCGCGGGGATCATCCGGGCGGCCAAGGGCGAAAACATCCCGATCATCGAACGTCCATTCAGTCTGGATGACGCCATTGGTGCCAAAGAAGCATTCATTTCGTCGGCAACCGCGTTTGCAACCCCGGTAATATCCATTGATGGACAAAAAATTGGTAACGGCAAGCCGGGCCAGATAACGCAACGTTTGCGCGCAGCCTATATGCAACAGGCAATCGCAGACGCGAAGGACTGACCCGGATTCCCCGTCCGAACACCGCTAATCCAAAGGATTATCTGGAAATTTTGCAGTAAAATTCAATTTCGCACTTGCGATATAAACATGTCGGCACCATCTTCTTTTCTGATCCGTAAGCCAGCCATCGATTTTCAAAGAAGGTGCGCACGCGGCCGTTAAGTATAGGCAAACACCCAATCAAGAAGGGACCAAGCCATGTCCGAGAAGCCGCAAAGCCTGCAGGATGCGTTTTTAAACCACCTGCGGAAGCAGAAAATTCCGCTGACAATCTTTCTCGTCAATGGCGTGAAGTTACAGGGCGTGGTTACCTGGTTCGATAATTTCTGTGTGCTGTTACGTCGGGATGGACATTCCCAGCTGGTCTATAAACACGCGATTTCCACCATCATGCCTGCCCAGCCTGTTGCCATGTTCGACAGCGGCGAGGATGTGGGCGAGGATTCGGTCTGACCAGCAAAATCAGACAGGACCATCATTCATTGGGCCATGAATCCGGGTCGGGGATCGACCTGGGTTCAAAATCGGCCCTGAATGGGAACGGTCAGGCAGAAGGGCCGGGCCGATGCCTTGTCATCTGCCCGATGGTCCGTGCCCGCAATTCGGCCGACCCGGTGAACCGCAGTGCCGATGGCCGTCTGGCAGAGGCGGTTGGACTGGCTGCTGCTATTGAACTGAATGTGGTCGAGGCAATCGCCCCCGGCCTTTCCGCCCTGCGCCCGGCCACCTATCTGGGCACGGGCAAGGTTGATGAAATTGCCGCCCTGATCGAAGGTCTGGAAATCGAGGTTGCGATCGTTGATGCCGCCCTGAGCCCGGTCCAGCAGCGCAATCTGGAAAAAGCCTGGAAAACCAAGGTTATTGACCGCACGGGGCTGATACTGGAAATTTTCGGCGCCCGCGCGCGCACCGCCGAAGGCCGATTGCAGGTTGAACTGGCGCAGCTTGAATATCAGAAAAGCCGGCTGGTGCGATCATGGACCCATCTGGAACGCCAGCGTGGTGGTGCAGGCTTTATGGGTGGTCCCGGTGAAACCCAGATCGAAGCCGACCGGCGGCTGATTTCCGACCGTATTGTCAAACTGAAGCGCGAACTTGAAGAGGTTCGCCGTACCCGCGAACTGCACAGGGCAGG
>CAISDR010000105.1 GCA_903884125.1 uncultured bacterium | reverse complement strand
GGAATTCGGCAAATGAACAAAAGCCATGAAAAGGGCCGCACATTGCAGCGTTCCCAGCCCGGATTTGATGCCGAAATATTGGGAACAAGCTTTAATGCCCATGATCCCGGGCGCCGCCCAGAATGGATTGTTCAGGCGAATGATGTTTTCGATGTTGTTTCGGCGATCAATCGCGCGCGTGGAAACAATTTGAAAGTCGGCATTTGTTCCGGCGGTCACAGCTGGGCACAAAACCATATCCGGGACCACAGCCTGCTTATTGACATGTCACGTCTGAATGCGATCGAAGTGGACGCACCAAACCTTACCGCCATTATAGGCCCTGGATGTCAGGCCGGTGATTTAAACCGGCAACTGGCGGCACAGGATCTGTTTTTCCCGGTGGCCCATGCCTATAGCGTGGGCATGGGCGGGTTCTTGCTGCAGGGCGGATTTGGCTGGAACAGCCGCCGATTTGGGCTGGGCTACGAAAATGTCACAGGGCTGGATATTGTGCTGGCAAATGGTCAGTTGGTTCATGCCAATGAAAAGGAAAATGCTGATCTGTTCTGGGCGGCACGCGGGTCGGGGCCGGGATTTTTCGGCGTTGTGGTGCGCTTTCATCTGAAACTTCATAAAAGGCCAAAATTCATCGGCCTGAAACTTCAGGTTTTCAGGATCAGGCACCTGGAAGAAGTTCTGGCCTGGGCGGATAAAACAGGTCCATCAGTCACATCGAATGTTGAATTTCAGATTGTCTTCAACCGCAAGGCGTTTGGCATCATGTCCCATGGGCTCGAAGTTCTGGCCCCTGTCATGGCCGACAGCTATGCGGATGCAAAAAAGGATGTTGCGTTCATCACCAGCAGCCCCGTTCGAAAATTGGCCAGCCTGACCCTGCCACTGGTGCCGATGTCCATGAACATGATGATGAATACAGGCGAGAAGACACTGTTCCTGCCGAATACGGAATGGTTTGCCGACAATATGTGGATTGATGGTCCAGTTGACCCGATCATGCCCCGCCTGCGCATGATCGCAGACAGCCAGCCGCCAGCACCAAGCCATGCATTATGGCTGAACTGGAACGCGCCACAAACCCGCACCGATATGGCATTTTCCGTGGAATCGCGAACCTATCTTGCCCTGTATGGCGGGTTGCGGAACAAGGCTGATACGGCGGCGCATCGAAACTGGGCGACAGACCATATGCGCGCCCTGGAACCGCACAGCCACGGCATTCAGCTGGCCGATGAAAACACCGGCAGGCGGCCAGCGCGCTTCGTCACGGCGGAAAATCTGGCCAGGCTGGATCAGATCCGCGCTGTCCGTGATCCAGATGGCCTGTTCAATGCGTGGATGGGCAGACCCGACCGCGCAGTTTAAAGTCCGGCTTTGATTTTTTCGGCAATTGCCACAAGCTTTATGCGATCAGCCTGCTCGCGCGCATGCATCCGCAGGTCGGAACCGGCCCAGCGCGGTATGATATGAAGATGGACATGAAAAACCGTCTGACCTGCGGCCGCACCGTTAAGCTGCATCAGGCTGACGCCTGCTGCCTGTAAAGCATTTTTGGCAACAAGTGACAGACGCTGACCCACGGTCATGATTGCCATTGCGGATGGCTGGTCAATATCCCAGATATTTGCGCCATGCTGTTTGGGCACCACCAGCATGTGGCCGTCAGACTGCGGCATGATATCCATGAATACCAGCGTGGCATCATCCTCAAAAATCCTGATGCAGGGGATCTGCCCCTGAATGATTTTGCAGAAAAGACAATCGGGCGCGGTCATGCTTCCTCCTCAGGCGGCGGGACGTGACGAAAGGGTAAATGGGCATCAAGCATCTGAACCTGCGCTTCAACGGCACGGCGTTCAGCGATCAGATACCGGGCCACCGCATCGCGGAAACTTGCATCCCTTATCCAGTGCATGGAATGGGTGATGGTCGGCCGATAGCCGCGCGCCAGTTTGTGTTCACCCTGCGCACCTGCTTCGACCCTTGCCAGACGTTGATTTATGGCAAATTCGATAGCCTGATAATAGCAGACTTCGAAATGCAGGCAGGGGTGATCTTCGATGCAACCCCAGTTGCGTCCGAACAAGGCATCCGAGCCTAGAAAATTGATCGCCCCGGCAATCCATCGACCGGCACGTCTGGCCATAACCAGCACCACATCCCTGGACAGATTTTCGCCCAGCAATGAAAAAAATGTCCGGTTTAAATAGGGCCTGCCCCATTTGCGTCCGCCCGTATCCATATAGAATTCGTAGAACGCATCCCAGTGTTCCTCGCGCAGGTCCGATCCGGTCAGCGCTACAATATCTATGCCCGCACTGATGGCTGTTTCACGTTCCTTGCGAATTTGCTTACGCTTGCGCGAGGCAAGCTGATCAAGAAAATCCTGAAAGTCACGATAGTCCCGATTGAACCAGTGAAACTGGCGATCTTCCCGGCGCAGGAACCCACTGGATTCCAACACCCTTGCGTCGTCATCCGTCACAAAATTGGCGTTGACTGATGACAGTTCTAGCTGATGGGTGGCTGAAATACACGCATCAACCAGCGCCTGTCGCGCACCCGGTGCGTGTGGTCCGTTGGACACAAGCAGTCTTGGACCGGTTGCTGGCGTAAACGGTACAGCCATAAGCAGTTTCGGATAATATTTTCCGCCCGCCCGTTCATAGGCATCTGCCCAGGAATGATCAAAGACATATTCCCCCTGGGAATGATGTTTCAGATAGGCAGGGGCTGCCGCGATCAGTTTGCCCGCATAATCTTTAACCGAAATATGCACAGGCCCCCAACCCGTACCACGGCCCACACAGCCCGAATCTTCCAGTGCCTTTAAAAACGCGTGCGACAGAAACGGATTATAGGGCTGGCTGTCGGGACAGGCACAGGCATTCCAGTCAGCGGCTGGAATATCAGCGATCCGGTGATTCAGACTGGCGGAAAAAACGGGCTGATTCAGGGCTCAATCCCTTCGAAAATAATATTATCCGCATGATGTCGCGCACGCGACAGATCGGTGCGATTGCGAATTGTCCAGGCCAGTACCGGCACACCGCGCCTGCGCCATTTCATCAGCGCCAAATTCGGCATGGCCTTGACATGATAGCCGATAAAATCAGCGCGATCACGCAGCAGACTGTCCATACTTGCGCGCCGACGGCGTAGTCTTAAGGGCGCCTTTGATTTTGCCCGGACCTCATCATAGGCAAGCTGGCCCCTTGGCAGATCACCATGATAACGGGCAAACCATCGGATTGTGGCCGGGTTAAACGACTGCACCGCCACCGGCCCGCGATATGGCCGCAACAGTTCGGATACGCGTCTTTCAAGCCGGTCATCGGTTGCGCGCTCGGTCTTGAGTTCGATCAGCAGGCCAACCTGCCCGCGTACCAGATCCAATACCTGTGCCAGGGTTGGAATATGCTGGTCTGATCCCTTTAGGGTCATCGCCACAAGGTCACGGGTCAAAAATTGCGCCAGAAGCCCATCCTGCCCGGTCATGCGCATCAGCGTGTCGTCATGGAACACGATCGCCTCGCCATCCAGCGAGGCATGAACATCAAGTTCAATGGCAAAGCCGCGCCGTATGGCATTGGCAAACGCGCGCAGGCTGTTTTCGGGCGCATATTGTCCCTGGCCATGCAGACCACGATGGGCAACAGGGACGCGGGTGAGCCAGTTAGAATGCCTGCGGTTATGCAATCTGGAAAATAGCATCAACCTCTACCGAAACATTAAGCGGCAATGAGCCGGACCCGACGGCAGCCCGCGCATGGCGTCCAGCGTCGCCAAAGATTTCGACCATCAGATCGGATGCACCATTTATCACAATCGGCTGCTGTTCGAATTCAGGAACGGCATTTACAAATCCGGTCAGTTTGACGACCCGCACCACACGGTCCAGATCACCATCAAGGGCTGCGGCCATCTGGGCAATGATATTCAACGCACAAACCCTGGCGGACGCAACCGCCGTTGGCACGTCAACTTCCGCACCGACTTTTCCCTTGGTCGCCGCACCACCGGGCACAATGGATACCTGCCCAGAGACAAATGCCAGATTACCAGCAATGACCACAGGTACATAATTTGCCACGGGTTTGGATGCCGTAGGCAGGACAATGCCTAGTTCCTTTAGTCGGGCGTCAATTTTTCCAGCCATAACATGTCCCCCAAGTTTCAAACTTACTGGCTCAACATACTAACGCGGCTGGCGGACCAATCAACCGGCCTGACTCCCTTAGCGACGCTGGCGTTTCATCAAAACCCCTGAAAAGGTCAAGAAAACCTGGGAACCGCTGAATATCTCGCCGCGAACAAAGACCAGTCGTTTCGTGGTACGGGTCACGCTACCCCGGCCCTCGATCAGTTCGCCGGCAGCACCGGCCGCAATGAACTCAGAATTGAATGTAACCGTTACAGCCGTATCATCACCCAGATCGCTACGCGCAATCGCAAACAGTGAATAGTCAGCAAAGCTCATCAATGCGCCGCCATGGATGTTGCCGTGTCCATTGCAATGATGCGCCACAGCTTCAAACGCGGTCGTGACACTGCCATCGGGTAATGTGCGCATGAAGAAGGGACCGCAATGATCCTCATAAGGATCGCGACCATTGTCACACCAGGATTCATACGCGCTCAACCTGTCTGTCATTTCCGACGCTCCACCACAATTCCATCGGCAATCAGTTTATCAATCTCAGCGCGTGAATACCCGGCAGCGCTTAGAATTTCGCGATTATGTTCGCCAAATTTTGGCGGCGGCAGGCGCACATTGCCGGGTGTCTCAGAGAGTTTGATCGGAATGCCTGTGCCACGATAGTCACCAGCCTGCACCACCATCTGCCTGTGAGCGGTGTGTGGTTCTACCAGTATTTCGCCAACTGAATTCAGCGGGCCTGCCGGAATACCCTCGGCCAGCAGGGCCTCGCAGATGGCAAGCGCATCAAGTTGCAAGAAGCGATCCGCCAGAACCGCGCGCAATGCGGCACGGTTTTCCACCCGCAGCGGATTGGTTGCAAAACGTGGATCACTATTCAATTCTGGAAGTCCCAATACCACCACCGCCTTCACAAACTGACGATCATTGCCAACCCCCAGAAACATCGGTCGTGTCGCGGTCTCAAAAAGTTCATAGGGCGCAATTGAAGGATGCGCATTGCCGGTCAGCTTTGGATCGCGACCGTCAACAAAATAATTTCCCGCATGGGGATGCAAAAGCGAAATGCCGGTGTCCCAAAGACAGGCTTCAACCAATTGCCCATGACCGGTTGCATTGCGGTGTGCAAGTGCCATCATGATGCCGATCACAGCATTCATGCCGGTGACCATATCCACCAGCGGGATGCCCACCCGCAGCGGGCCTGTTTCGGGCGATCCATTCGTGCTCATCAACCCGGACATGGTCTGAATGACCGCATCATATCCCGGCAGTCCGCCCAAGGGCCCGTCAGTACCAAAGCCCGTGACGCGACAGTAAATCAGGCCGGGGAACCGGGGTTTTAGCTCTGTCTCATAGTCAAGACCCCAGCGGGCCATTGTGCCAGTCTTGAAATTTTCAACCAGTACATCCGCGCTGGCAAGCAGGCGGAGGACAATTTCACGGCCCTGGGGGCTTGCCACATCCAGCGCCAGTTCGACCTTGTTGCGATTAGCCCCGCGATAATATCCGCTTGATGTCCGCTTGCCCGCCCCTTCCTCGTCAATGGCTGAGCCCCATTCGCGGGTTTCATCCCCGGCAGGCGGCTCAACCTTTATAATGGTGGCACCATGATCGCCCAAGATCTGGGTGGCATATGGCCCGGCCAGCACCCGGGACAGATCAAGAATGGTAATACCCTTTAGGGCACCTGTTGGCTCCAACCCGGTCATTGGCATCTCCTTGTATCCTGGCGGTCATAGCAAGAAACGCCCCATGGGAACAATGCGAATGGTTGCGTTAAGAAACCTGCACTCGTAAACTGGTGGCCATGCGCCGCAAAAGTTTTGCTGATATGCCTTGTCCAATCGCCCGCGCCCTGGATGATCTGGGCGAATGGTGGACGTTGCTTATTCTGCGCGAGGCACATGCAGGCGTGCGTCGTTTTGATGAATTTCAGAAAAATCTTGGCATTGCGCGAAATATCCTGGCAGCCCGGCTGAAAACGCTGGTCGCGAACCATATCCTTGACAAACGTCCCTTGCCCGATGAGGGCACACGGCGCGTTGAATATTGCCTGACCACAAAGGGTCAGGAGATGGGCCTGGTCCTGATGGCCCTGGCCGACTGGGGAAACAAATTCGGTCCAAATGGCCCTTTGGTTGCCATGGAGACGGTCGATAGCGGCGATCCGGTCAAATTGGAAATCGTTAATGCGTTGAATGGCGCCCGGGTCGAGCCTCATAACATGCGTGTGCGCACGCTGAACGATCCCAGCCGGTCATTCAGCCCGTTAAAAGTGTGAATTCAGGTAATCAGGCAGAAAGTGCCGTGCGTTCATCACGCGCCAACTGGTCGCCTAGCGCGTAAGTACGCTGACGCAGTTCTTCGACCAATGAACGCCTTTCACCAAAACCTGCAAGTTCCTCAAAAGGAATAAGATCACCAACCACGACTGGCAGCCGCGTATGCATACGGTCGCGCACTTCCTTGAAAATCAGGGACAGGCGCAAGGTTGCTGAGATATGGCTGGCAATCTGGAACAGGCGACTGTTCTGGCCCGCAAAGAAAAATGGGGCTACCGGCGCTTTGGCCCGCTGAATTAATTGAGCCGCAAACGGATGCCAGGGTGCATCTACTGCCGGGCGACGCCCAAGCCGGTCTGGCGCGGTTGAGACAGCACCTGCCGGGAACACCACCAGACACCCCCCCTGGGTCAGATGACGCCGTGCCGCCTGACGTGAGCCAATATTGGTCTCGAACGCCTCGCGGGTTTCGGCAAAATCGACCGCCAGCAGATAGGGGCGTGCCTCCGGCGCGCGCAACAGCACGGAATTGGTTAGAACCTTGAAGTCGGTCCTGACCTGTTCGACCAGCCAGCACAGGACCAGCCCGTCCAGCACGCCATAGGGGTGGTTGGCCACCACCACCAATGGGCCTGTCTTGGGCAAGGCCGCCAAACGGGCCGCATCATGGACCACATCCAGATCAAGGCGTCTGATCGCGGCTGCAAAAAAGCTTTCGCCGGGAACCGGATTACGCTGATTTTCCAGATAGATCCGATGAAGCTCGGGCTGGCCCGTGGCCCGTTCGATCAGCCTGATGGCACCCCGTGCAAGGGGCGACTGACTGTCATCAGAGTAGCTAAATAGTGTCTCGGGCATGGAAAATCGGTTCCGGCGAGTCTCGTGTCAGGTCCCATTCAGGATGGACCAAGATAGCGTAGACGAAAAACACCATGCAAGCGGTGCTTTTGGTCCAAAACCGGCAAAGGTAGGCAATCAGGCTGCATACCATCATCAAAGCCACCAGAATGGTTGAGTAAAATCTTTCAAAGGGGTTATAATTAGATACCTGTTTTTTGTAATCGTACCCTGTACAAGTTGGCGTACCTCCCACGCGGCCACCGGTTTCAGGTGATCCGCATGATGCGAATGCTGTCTTAGCCGCAAAGCGGACAACCACGGCATTCTTCCCCTGGCCGGCAAAATGCTGGTATCGCCACCAAAAGGTTTCCCAGATCAAAGGCACTCTGCGAGCAGGAGGCTGCAGTGGCGATTTCTGTGAATTTCAATGATGGCGCGGCTGTTGCCCTTAGCGCCCTGAACTATACGAATACGCAGTTATTGCGTGTTCAAAAGCAGATATCCACCGGCTATCGCGTTGCCGACGCCCTTGATAATGGTGCGGTGTTTTCCATTGCCCAGAGCCTGAGGTCGGATGTCGCCGCACTTTCCGCGGTCAATGGCCAGTTGGGTGCCGTCAATGGTCTGCTGCAGGTTACAAATTCCGCTGCCACCGGCGTCTCAAACACGCTGATCAGTATCCGCAGTGTTCTTCAGCAACTAGCGGATTCCAACGTCACCGGCAGCGCAAGAACATTGCTGAATGCACAATATTCGAGCCTGTCTGCATCGGTAAATAATTATATATCCGGTGCAACATATAACAGCCGAAATCTGATTTCGGCAAATTCCCAAAATGTGTCTGTCATTCAGGACGTTTCGGCAAATCAGTATTCCATTTCTGCACAGGACCTGAATACCAATGTGACCAGCTTGCTGACGGCGGTGTCTGATTCAACAGGGGCCGCCGCACTTTTGACCAATGGATTCCTATCGGCCCAGAATTTTGTCGGGACCGCACTAAATTCTTTTTCGGCTTCAAGCCAGTTCATTTCAAATCAGATCACTTTCAATTCTGCAAAATCCGACGCCACCAATACAGGCCTCGGCGCTTTGGTCGACGCCGATCTGGCAAAGGCCAGCGCGCTTTTAGAATCGCTGAAGGTCAAGCAGCAACTGGGCGTACAGGCCTTGGGAATTGCTAACCAGACACCTCAGGTTCTGCTTGGACTTTTCTCGATTTCCAGCACAAAATCGTCCAGCAGCCAGACTCAGACCGGGCTGCAATAGGGCCATGCGGCAATCCACAGGGATTTAGATATTGTTGAATCTACCAGGACTCAAGCCACGGCTTCTGACGTCATTCAGAACCTATTCCATCAGCCATTTTCTGACCGATATTTCAGCGGGCGTCACCGTTGGAATTGTGGCCCTGCCGCTGGCAATGGCGTTTGCAATTGCATCAGGCCTGAAACCTGAAGCGGGTTTGACCACAGCCATTATCGCCGGCGCCATCATCTCAATGCTGGGCGGATCCACCGTACAGATTGGCGGACCTGCCGGTGCTTTCATTGTAATTGTTTATGCCATTGTCGCCCAGCATGGAGTCGGCGGACTTTTATTGGCCACCATGATGGCGGGCATCCTGCTGGTTATCATGGGGCTGACCCGCATCGGGTCTCTGGTCCGCTATATACCGGTATCTATCGTGATCGGTTTTACCAATGGCATCGCCGTTCTGATTGCCCTGTCACAGGTCAAGGATGTGCTGGGGCTGAAAATAGACCCGGTGCCCGCAGAGTTTTTCGCCAAGGTTACAAGCCTTGTCAGCCATCTGGATGAAGTGAATATTCAAACTTTAGCGCTGTCGATGATATCGCTGGCTATCGTTGTGTTCTGGCCGAAATCTTATGCAGCGGAATCTTCTCACTGGCGCAAATTTGTCGCAAAGATCCCCGGCACCATCATTTCCCTTGCACTTGGGATTGTCGTGGTGCGCTATTTTCATCTTGATGTGGAAACCATTGGCACAAAGTTTGGTGGCATTCCCCATGGCTTGACAACGATGAGCCTGCCGCAATTTGACCTGTCAAAACTACAGCTTTTGTTCGCACCCACGATTACCATCGCATTATTGGGCGCGGTCGAAAGCCTGCTATGTGCGCGTGTTGCAGATTCCATGACCGATGACCGCCACGATCCAAATCAGGAACTGGTGGCTCAGGGAATTGCGAACGTCATCGCACCCATATTCGGTGGGTTTTGCGCGACCGGCACCATTGCCCGCACGGTTACCAATATCCGTTCAGGCGGCAGAACCCCGGTTGCAGGGATTGTGCATTCGCTGACCGTTTTAATGATTGTGATATTTGCCGCTCCCCTGGCGCAGGATATTCCATTGTCAAGTCTTGGTGCGATTTTGCTGTTTGTCGCCTATAACATGGGCGAATGGCGGCAGTTCGTCCGGATGCAGCGGTTTTCGGCCAACTACCGCGTGATCCTGGTGGCAACGTTCCTGCTTACTGTAATCATCGATCTTACCATTGCCGTTGAAGTGGGTCTGGCGCTGGCCTGTCTGTTTTTTATCACCCGGGTATCCAGCCTGACCCGGCTTGATCCGATCAGCCTAGAGTTTGGCCCAAACGGACCGCCGAATGGTATCAGCGTCGAAGCGTTCTCGCTGATCGGATCATTATTTTTCGGATCAGTCAGCGTACTGGAGACGGTTCAAAACCCACGCCGCAAAGTGCCTGAAATAACCGTGCTGGATCTGGGCAGCCTGCTTAATCTGGATACAACCGGACTGGAAGCGATTGAAAACCTCGACAGTATTCTCGAGAAGCAGGGCAGCTGTCTGATGCTGGCGCGCCTTGGCGGACAGCCCGCCTCGTTGATCGAACGATCAGGCTTTGGCGACCGGCTTGGGTCCTTGCGTGTGATCAGCGCGCTCGAAGAGGTACCCGGTGCAATTCAACGCTGGATAAAACGCCCCCGCTCCCGCATCGAACCTTAGACAGGGTGACAATTCCCGATTAAGCTTGCTTCAAATGAGAATAATCGGGGGCTGGGAACTGTGGGAACTGCGTATCAACAAATCAGTGTAACAGCACAGCCGTCAGGTTTTGGGGCAGCGGTTACAGGGGTTGAACTTGCCCAACCTCTATCGAGGTCACAGGTACAGGATATCGAGCAGGCATTCGCCCGTCACAAGGTAATCTGTTTTCCCGACCAGCCATTGACCCATGATCAGCTTGAGGCATTTACGCTGGCACTTGGCACATTCGGGCACGATCCTTTTATCGTGCCCATGACCGATCATCCGCATATTCTGGAACTGCGCCGCGAGCCGGATGAAAAGGCACGCAATTTCGGCGCGGGCTGGCATTCGGACTGGTCGTTTCAGGAACAGCCTCCGGCGGCGACGATTCTGCATTCGAAAATTGTTCCACCTGTTGGTGGCGACACAATTTATGCCGACACGCAACGCGCCTATGCCGAGCTGTCCAATGTGATGAAGGCCGTGCTTGCACCGTTGCGGGCGATACATTCCGCAGCCCTGCCTTACGGTAGCAAAGGTGTTTTTGCCAGCGAGACCGAAGCAAGGACCATGAAGATTATCACTGGCGTGGCGGCGGAGAAAACCCATGTCCATCCGCTGGTACGCACCCATCCCGTGACTGACGAAAAATGTCTGTTCATCAGTCCCACCTATACCGTGGGTATTCAGGGCATGACCAATGGGGAAAGTCAGGCGCTATTGTCATATCTTTATCAGCACATGACCCGCGACACATTCATTTACCGGCACAAGTGGCAGTCGAATATGCTGATCATGTGGGACAATCGATGCACCCTGCATTATGCCGACGGCGGTTATGATGGCCACCTGCGCGTCATGCATCGCACAACAATCGCAGGCACCATGCCCGTATGATCAGGGATCAGCTTTTCGGTGTGTAAAGATCTTTGAACTGATCGCGTAACAGGTTTTTCTGAACTTTGCCCATGGTGTTTCTGGGTAACTGTTCAAGAAACAAAACGCGCTTGGGAAGTTTGAATTTTGCAAGGCGCCCGTCCAGAGCGGATAGAATATTCTGTTCAGTTACACTTGCGCCGGGCTTGGCAATAACAACAGCCGTCACACCTTCACCGAAGTCCCGATGCGACAGCCCGATGACAGCGCTTTCCAACACGCCGGGCAAAAAATCGATCTCTTCTTCGACTTCCTTTGGGTAAACATTAAAGCCGCCTGTGATGATCAGATCCTTAGCGCGCCCGACAATGTGGACATAGCCACGTTCATCAATATGGCCCATATCACCGGTGATGAAAAAGCCGTCCGCGCGAAATTCCTTGGCCGTGATTTCCGGCCTATTCCAATAGCCGAGAAAGACATTGGGACCTTTAACTTCGATCACGCCAATCTCGCCTTGGGGAAGTATGGCACCGCTTTCAGGATGTGCGATGCGCAGGCTGACACCCGGCAAGGGATAACCAACCGTTCCCGGCACCCGGTCCCCATCATAGGGATTGGAGGTGTTCATATTTGTCTCGCTCATGCCGTAGCGTTCTAAAATCGCATGACCTGTACGTGCCCGCCATTCCTGGTGCGTTTCAGCAAGCAGCGGCGCGGACCCCGATACAAACAGGCGCATGTGACGGGTTGATTCGAGTGTCAGACCGGCATGATCCAGCAATCGGGTATAAAAAGTCGGCACCCCCATCATACAGGTTACATCGCGCATACGCCGCATGACATCATCGGCATCGAACTTTGCCAGAAAGATCATGGACGCGCGCGCCAGCAGGACCACATTGGTCGCCACAAAAAGTCCATGCGTGTGATAGATCGGCAGGGCATGCAACAGCACATCCGCCTTGGTAAAGCGCCAGTAATCTACCAGGGTCAGCGCATTGGATGCCAGATTGTCATGGCTTAGCATTGCGCCTTTGGATCGACCCGTCGTCCCGGACGTGTATAAGATCGCCGCAAGGTCATCTGGATCGCGTTCAATATTTTCGAATTCCGACGGCATGGTCCGCACAAGGTCGGAAAAGCTTCCAGCCCCATTCGCATCCAATGTTTTGACGCCCGCACCGGCCGCGGACGCAATCGGAGTCAAAATATCCAGTCGCTTTGGATCAACAATGAACAAGGCGGGGCTGGCATCATCAATAAAATAGGCGATCTCCGGCGCGGTATAGGCAGTGTTCAGGGGTAAAAATACAGCCCCTGCCCGCACGCAGCCCAGATAAACCAGCAACGCCTCAGCTGATTTTTCAATCTGAGCAGCAACCCGGTCCCCGGGCCTGACCCCGGCTGCAACCAGGGCGTTGGCCGTTTGACCGGCCCCGTCATACAACTCGCCATATGTCAGCGTTCGCCCGTGTCCGTCGATCAAAAACCGGGCAGCGCGATCAACGTCATGGCCGAATATCAGGTCAAACAGATGGTTTTTCATTTTTCACCCGCAAATGGACGACGGCAACGTACCAATTCATCGACCAGCACCCATGATCAGGAATGGCAGATAGGTCGCAATGCCGGGAACAAAACACAATAGAACAATCGCAAGCGCCATCAGACCGACAAAAGGCAGAACACCCCAGATAATCTCGCCAAGCGGAATGTCGGGCGCAATATTCTTGATGACGAAAATATT
>CAISDR010000104.1 GCA_903884125.1 uncultured bacterium | reverse complement strand
TGGCCTTCTTTGTAGTCGTCGCTTTTCATGATGTTACTTATCATTTTGATAAGTTCAGTCAAGGGCGCAATTGCCACACCCCTTCGAATTTTGGCAAAAAACGGCGGATAACACCGTATTTGGTAGAAGACATGACCGCCGACACAAAAGCCCCCCGGCCGGGGCCGGGGGCTGGATAGTCCGGGGCGGGATCCGGGTTTGAGCTACCTCATTCCCTCTGCCCAGGCTTTGGCTGTCCGTGCTCGCTCGATGATGATATCGGCATCCCGAGCGAGGTCGAGAAGATCGAGAGAAGCCTGTTCAGAAAGCTGACATCCGGCAGCGGCTTACGGGCAATCGACGGCGGCAAAAAGTAAGATTGCAAACACCGACTGCAAACAAGTGCAAAAAAGTTGAAATTATCTAATGATTTCAACACAATGGCGCTCCCTAGGGGAGTCGAACCCCTCTTTCCAGAATGAAAATCTGGCGTCCTAACCGATAGACGAAGGGAGCTTCGCCGGTTGCGAAGGGGGCTTATACAGGACCCTTGCCGTGGAGTTCAAGAGGCTGTTTGGAAAAATCGGGCACTTGTTGTCGCAAACGGCGATTATCAGATTAAGGCCGCGTCCTCGATCAGAAGCTGGACACGGGCCTGTCCCTGCCAGTGGTCAACGCGCAGATTGCCAGCCAGATGCACATCGCGCCCCTGGGCCCGCAACAGTCCCTGACCCAGGGCCGTGTCCACGCTGCGAAAGGCAATGGCACTCAGCCGCCCCCCTTCCGGCCCGGTCAGAATACAGCGCACGTGTTGCTGACCGACAATATCGGCCCAGGCGATGCGCGCTTTGGCAATCGCCAGCCGGGGTTCAGCATTTCCCGCACCGAATGGCCCTGCCCGTTCCAGCGCGCGGGCAAGTGCCAATCCGGCACCGCCAACCCCCACCACCCCGTCAAGGTCAAGCCATGGTTCCCCCCCGGCCATGGTTTCATCACCAACCCCTTTGGTCAGGAAGGTACAGAGGTCGGCCAGCCGGTCCTCAGCCACACTCAACCCTGCCGCCATGGCATGGCCGCCACCGGCCAGCAGCAGTCCCCGTTCAACCGCCGCCTGCACGATACGGCCAAGATTAATGCCGGGTACCGACCGGCCTGAGCCTTTGCCAAAGCCCTGATCAAGTGCAATCACCATCGCCGGTCGCCCGAAGCGTTCTTTCAGCCTGCCTGCCACGATGCCGATCACGCCGGGATGCCAGCCATGACCAACCGCTAACGCCAGCGGTGCATCCGGATCACGCGCGGCCTGCACCATCGCCTGTTCCAGAACCAGTGCCTCGATCGCCTGTCGTTCGCGGTTGAGAAGGTCCAGTTCCTGCGCAATCAGCTGCACCTCGGCCGGGTCATCGCTGGCCAGCAGGCGCGCGCCCAGATCCGACCGCCCGACCCGGCCACCGGCATTGACCCGTGGTCCCAGCAGGTAGCCCAGATGATAGGTAGTGGGCTTACGTTCATCACCCGGCGGCACACCGGATACGGTCATCAGCGCTTCCAGACCGGGATGCGGCCTTGTCTCCAGCGATTTCAGCCCGGCAGACACCAGCGCGCGATTGACCCCGGTCAGCGGCACCACATCCGCCACCGTACCCAATGCAACAATATCCAGCAGACGGCGCAGATCGGGTTCAGCCACCCCCAGTGATCTGAACCCATCGCATTGGCGCAGGTGCCGGTTGATCGCGACCAGCACCAGAAAACTCACCCCCACCGCCGCCAGCATGCCCTGATGCGAATTATCATCCCGCCGGTTGGGATTGACGATGGCAAAGGCCTGCGGCAGATCGGCGGTCGGCAGATGATGGTCCACCACTATCACGTCAATCTGTGCCTGTGCCGCGGCAGCCAAAGGCTGATGCGCGCCGATCCCGCAATCAACCGTGATGATCAGGCGATGGCCCTGTTCAGCCAGCAACCTGAAGGCAGGTTCATTCGGGCCATAGCCTTCGGTCATGCGGTCCGGCACATAGATCGTAAGCTCACGCCCCAGCGCCATGAAATAGCGTTTAAAAACAGCCGATGATGTGGCGCCATCCACATCATAATCGCCAAACACCGCAACCTTTTCGCCGGACACAATGGCATCAGCAATGCGCGCTGCCGCCTTGTCCATATCCACCAGCGTTGATGGATCTGGCAGCGCGGATTTCAAACTGGGGTTCAGGTAATCATGTGCCAGCGCAGGATCGACGCCACGCTTCACCAGCAGCCGCGCCAGCATGTCTGGCACATCAAGATCGCGACACAAGGATGCAATCAGTCGATCATCAACTTTTGCCTGCCGCCAGTGGCGGCCGGACAGCGACCGGCTTACCCCCAAAACTGTCTGTGCATCAGCTATGCCGGTCGCGGGGGATAGTTCCATCTAATCAATCAAATTTGTGCGGATCGGTATGGCGGGCTTTGATCCAGCGCACGGTGCCATTATTGGATCGCATGACGATGGTATGGGTGGTGATAAATCCCTTGCCGATCTTGACCCCTGACAGCATTGAGCCGTCGGTGACACCGGTTGCGGCAAATATCACGTCGCCCTTGGCCAGATCTTCAAGCTTGTATTTGCGGTCCAGCTTTTCAATACCCATACGCCGGGCGCGTACCTTGGAATCTTCATTGGGGAAAACAAGACGTCCCTGCATCTGACCACCGGTGCAGCGCAGGGCTGCAGCGGCCAGAACGCCTTCAGGTGCACCACCCGTTCCAATATAAATATCAACGCCGGTTTCTTCCGGATTGGTAGTGTCAATCACACCGGCCACATCGCCGTCACCGATCAGTTTGACCCGCGCACCGGCGGCCCGCAGTTTGGCGATGATTTCCGCATGGCGCGGACGGTCCAGAACGCAGGCCGTGATCTGACCGACCGGCACGCCTTTGGCCTTGGCCAGCGCACGCACATTATCCGCCGGATCATTGTCCAGATCGACAATCCCATCGGGATATCCGCCGCCAATCGCGATCTTGTCCATGTAGACATCGGGTGCATTCAGAAAGCCGCCATTTTCGGACAGCGCAATCACGGCCAGAGAATTGGGCATGGCCTTGGCGCAGATGGTCGTACCTTCCAATGGATCAAGGGCAATATCGATCTTTGGGCCGGTGCCGGTGCCGACTTTTTCGCCGATATAAAGCATTGGCGCTTCGTCGCGTTCGCCTTCACCAATGACCACGGTGCCATCAATCGGCAAATCGTTCAGCGCCCGGCGCATGGCATCCACCGCTGCCTGATCGGCAGCCTTTTCGTCGCCGCGTCCGACCATGCGGCTGGCGGATACCGCCGCTGCCTCGGTAACGCGGGCAAGTTCCAGACTTAAGACGCGGTCAACAGTGGCAATTTTCTGGCTCATGGCGCGGGACTTTCGCTAGCAATTTGGATCAAAAACTTTCAATTCGGATACGACAGGGCTGTTCAACCACACTGTCCAGCCGGGCGATTTCGGCCAGTGCCGATGCCAGATTGGAATCTTTGGTTTCATGGACCACCATGACCAGCGCCACAGCCTCATCAGGGGCGCGGCCGCGCTGGATCATGGTTTCAATCGATACATCATGGCGGGCCAGAATGGCGGTCATGGCTGCCAGCACGCCCGGTCGATCCAGAACGCGCAGGCGCACATAGCACGGGCCAATATGATCCGCTATGGGTAATGCCTGCCCGCGGGTCAGACGACCCACGGGCACGGCAAAGGTTGGCACGCGCAGACCGCGGGCAATATCGACCAGATCGGCAATAATGGCCGATGCCGTGGGACCACGGCCTGCCCCGCGCCCTTCAAGGAAGACCCGGCCCACGAAATCACCCTGGGCCAGAACCGCATTGAAGACCCCGGCCACCGCCGCCAGTGGCTGGCCCAGTGGCACAAAACAGGGATGCACCCGCTGTTCGATTCGCCCATCTATGCGTCGGGCTTGCCCCAGCAGTTTGATCCGAAAGCCCAGTTCACGGGCATAGGCAATATCAATCGCCTGAACGTTGCGGATGCCTTCCACATGAACCGATGAAAAATCTATCGCGGTCCCGAATGCCAGCGAGGTCAGGATCGACAGCTTGTGTGCCGTATCAATACCATCCACATCAAAACTGGGATCGGCTTCGGCATAACCCAGCGCCTGTGCCTCGGCCAGAACCGTTTCAAAACTGGCCCCGGTACGCTCCATCTCGGTCAGGATGTAATTGCACGTGCCGTTCAATATGCCGCTGATGCGCTCAAGCGCATTGGCCGCCAGTCCCTCACGCAGGGTTTTTACAATCGGTATGCCACCGGCGACGGATGCTTCAAAATTAAGCGAAACACCGTTTGTCTCTGCCGCGGTGGCAAGGGCAATTCCATGGTGTGCCAGCAGCGCCTTGTTCGCGGTGACAACCGATTTCCCATGGGCAATAGCGGTCTCGACCACCTGTCGTGCTGCACCTTCTGATCCGCCGATGGCTTCGATGACCACATCAATATCCGGCCGTCGGGCAAGTGCCACAGGGTCGGCTTCAAAATCGCATCCCGAAAGATTAACGCCGCGTGATTTGTTCCGGTCGCGGGCTGAAACACTCACAAGTGACAGCGGACGACCGCAGCGTTCTGCCAGCAACCGGCCATGACCGTTCAGGATATCAACGACACCAAGGCCAACCGTGCCAAGGCCGCAAAGTCCGATACGCAAAGGCTCGGCCATAATCTAACCCACTGAAATCAGGCGCGGCGACATGGATTCATCATTGCCACCCTGAAGAAACTTTTTCAGTTTACGCGCAGCCTGACGGATTCGATTTTCATTTTCCACCAGCGCAATACGCACATGGCCATCGCCATATTCGCCAAAGCCGATGCCCGCGGCCACTGCAATATCTGCCTTTTCAATCAGCAGTTTTGCAAATTCCAGACTGCCCAGATTGGAAAAGCGTTCAGGGATCGGCGCCCAGGCAAACATGGACGCCGCCGGCGCCGGAATATCCCAGCCCGCCTTTGCAAAACTGTCGATCAGCACATCGCGTCGCCCGCGATAGATCTGGCGTATTTCCTCGACGCAATCCTGCGGGCCGTTCAGCGCGGCAGTGGCCGCAACCTGTATGGGCAGGAACGCGCCGTAATCCAGATAGGATTTGATCCGGCCCAGCGCATGGATCAGGGTTTTATTGCCGGCGGCAAATCCAACCCGCCAGCCCGGCATCGCATAGGTTTTGGAAAGCGTGGTGAATTCAATCGCCACATCCTTTGCCCCCGGCACTTCTAGAATTGACGGCGGTGGCGGGCAGTCGAAATAAATTTCCGCATAAGCCAGATCGGAAATGATGATCAGATCATGCTTGCGCGCCATGGCCACGCATTCACGATAGAAATCGAGGTCGACCACCTGTCCCGTCGGGTTAGACGGATAGTTCAGGATCAGTGCAATCGGCTTGGGTACCGAATGACGTACCGCGCGATCCACCTGATTGAAAAAGTCTGTACCAACACTGGTCGGCATGTGGCGGATCGCACCACCGGCGATGATGAACCCGAAGGCATGCATGGGATAGGCCGGATTGGGAACCAGTGCCACATCACCGGGTGCGGTGATCGCCATGGCCAGATTTGCCAGGCCCTCTTTTGATCCCAGCGTGCAGATGACTTCGCTTTCCGGATCAAGTGTGACGTTGAACCGTCGTTCGTAATAATTCGCCAGCGCCTTGCGCAAACCCGGAACACCACGCGACATGGAATAACGGTTGGATTTCGGATTGGCCAGCGCTTCGGCCATTTTATCCATAATATGCTTGGGCGTCGGCATATCCGGATTGCCCATGCCGAAATCGATAATGTCCGCACCGCCCGCACGCGAGGTTGCCTTGAGCTTATTTACCTGCTCAAGGATATAGGGTGGCAGGCGTTTGATGCGGTGGAAGTCGGCGTTCATTTTACGTGTTCCGGTATCAACTGTTTATTTGAGGGGGCGGCCCGAGGCCCCCAAATGTAAGAAGGCCCCGACCGGAAGTTATTCGAGTGTAACCGTGACGGCACGGGCTGCCATAGCATCTGCGCCCTTGCCTTCAACCAGAATTGCATCTGCGGGTACACCCATTTTCTGCAATTCGGCAGCAACGACCTGGGCCCGACGCAAAGACAGATCGAACAGACCGATAATATGGGCTGTGGCGTCCTTGGACTTAACCGGCTCGTCTTCTGCGGCACGGCCAATTAGACGGACTTTGCCTTTGCCCTCTTTTTGAAGGGCGGCAATCGTTGACAGCTTTGCGCGCTGGGCAGCGTCGATCTTGGTGGACGCTGGCGCAAATTCGATTGAACTCGGGTTTGACGCCGCACCGGCAGGCAAAGCTGCAACTGGGGCTGTCGGCAAGGCAGGCACCGGGCTGGCAACTGTCGGTGCCGGTGCAACCGGTGCCGCTGCCGGTGCAACCGGCGCCGGGGCGGCTGCGGGAACTGGTGATATAATCGGGGGCGATCCATCGCTCATCGATGCATTCCGCAGCACCTCGTCGGAATGACGGGCATTGGCGCGGTCGGCTACCAGACCGGCGGCCAGCTGGGCGCGCATTTGCTCGGGCGTGGTCCCGGTCGGCTTGGGCGGCACTTCGGCCAGATTGGGGTATTCCAGCTTGGGGTCTGGCTTGGGCTGGTTATCGGAATCCAGCCATTTCCAGGGCTTTACCCATGATGGTGATGATGCGCAGCCCGCCATAGGGGCAAGAAATCCCAGCGCTGCGACCAAGGCCACACCACGGGAAAATCCACCAGCCAACTGAAGCCGGGGCTTTATCCCAGCCCGGAAAACTGCAAATATATCAACAGGGCGCGGAGCCAAGAATAAATTCCTCAAGAACCGCAGGTAACCATTGTCATCGCGCACGGGCATAATTTCCTTGACGTCTCACTGGCGCTTGGGGGCCATCCCCCGAAGCGCCGACAGCATAGGGTTGGCATAATGTCGGAGCAACAAAAGACCGCATCAGAAGAATCAATCTTTATGATTGAGGATCCGACCGCCTTCGCCAAGAACATGACCTTGGTTGCGTCGCAAAGCCAGAAACTTTTAGGCGAGTTCCTGGCCAGGCAGGCTTCGGGCAAGGCGGTCGGCACCCAGGACCAGTCCCATATTGCCACGGCTTTTGCCGATTTGTCGGCCAAAATGCTGGCCAATCCGGCGCGCATGCTACAGGCCCAGATGGAACTCTGGCAGACCTATGCTGACATCTGGGAACACGCGGCCAAGCGTTTTTCAGGCGAATCGGTCCCCCCGCTGGCCTCGCCCCCGCCCGGCGACAAGCGGTTCAAGGACAAGGACTGGACGGAAAATGCAGTTTTTGACGTTATCAAACAGACCTATCTAACCCTGTCGCAATGGCTGCGCCATACGGTCGCGTCCGTTGACGGGCTGGACGAGCACACCCGCCAGAAGGTTGATTTTTATACCAAACAATTCGTTGACGCCGTATCCCCCAGCAATTTTGTCCTGACCAATCCCGAGGTCCTTCGCACCACACTGAAGTCCAATGGCCAGAATCTGGTCAAAGGCCTTCAGCACATGATCGAGGATTTCGAACGCGGCAATGGCGAACTGGCCATCCGTATGACCGATATGGACGCCTTCAAAATTGGCGAAAATATCGCAACCGCCCCCGGTAAAGTGATTTATCGCAACGAAATCATAGAGTTGCTGCAATTCGATCCCGCCACCGAAACGGTTTTCAAACGCCCGCTGGTCATTTTCCCACCCTGGATCAACAAATATTACATTCTGGACCTGCGCCCGGAAAATTCGTTCATACGCTGGGCGTCTGCCCATGGGTTCACGGTATTTGTTGCCTCATGGTGCAACCCGGACCAGAAACTGGCTGAAGCAACCTTTGAAGATTACATGAACAAGGGCATTCTGGCCGCCCTGGATGCCATTGAAAAGGCAACGGGCGAACGGGAAGTATCCGCCATCGGCTATTGCATCGGCGGTACATTGCTGTCGGCCACCCTTGCCTATATGGCCGAGAAAAATGACGACCGTATCAAGGCAGCCACATTCTTTGCTGCCCAGGCCGATTTTTCAGAGGCCGGGGAATTGCAGGTATTCATCGACGAGCCACAGTTGAAAGGGATCGAAGATCTGATCAATGCCGAAGGCGGCGTCATGCCCGCCAGTAAAATGTCGTCAACATTCAACATGCTTCGCTCAAACGATCTGATCTGGTCGTTTGTTGTGAACAATTACCTGTTGGGCAAAGATCCCTTTCCATTTGACCTGCTCTATTGGAATGCTGATCAGACCAACCTGCCCAAAACCGTGCATCTGTTCTATCTGCGCGAATGCTATCTGAAAAACACGCTGTCGCTGGGCAAGATGACGATGGGGGATGTGACGCTGGATCTGCAAAAGGTGAAGATACCGGTCTATCTGCAATCCAGTAAGGAAGACCACATCGCGCCTATGCGGTCGGTTTTCAAATCGACAAAACTGTTCAGCGGACCCAAGCGCTATATTGTGGCGGGATCAGGTCACATTGCCGGTGTCATCAATCCACCGGTTGCCAAAAAATATCAGTTCTGGACCAATGAAGGCGACCCCACATCCATGACCCTGGATGAGTGGTGGGCCGGGGCCAAAGAAACACCCGGATCGTGGTGGGGTGACTGGCTGCATTGGGCCAGCGCATTATCCGGACCGCAGGTTCCTGCGCGGATGCCCGGTGGTGGCGGACTTAAAGTTCTTGGCGACGCACCGGGTACTTACGTGCGTGTGCGGGCGATGTAGCCAAACACGATCAATTTTCATGCCCCGCATGGTCGGATGACGTTGGTTTGGCCAACGGCTCGACCGCTGCTTCGACTTGCACGCGTCCGGCATGATCGAATATCAGGGTCAATCCG
>CAISDR010000103.1 GCA_903884125.1 uncultured bacterium | reverse complement strand
CGCCGCCCGCAGGCGCTGCAGAAGCCGCAGATACCGTCGGTGATGCGTCGGCTTCAGACGTGCAAGCTAACGAAGACGAAGCAGTTCAGGCGCAAGCCAGCACCCCCGAGCCAGCACCGGTACCAGTTGCTAAACCCAAACCAGTGATTGCGATGCGTGGCGATGATCGCCCAGGAATGAAGAAGGAAGCGCCAGCTTTGCCCGCAGGACGTGCCGGTAAGTGGAACGATCGCAAAGACGCGCCGCGGCCTCCGCCATCATGATCCCCTGATAGGGATGCCACTGTTCGCGGACATCCATCTGTTGGGTCAGGGCCAGCACCGCGCAATCGTCACCGGCCATATGCTGGTCGATCAATGACTGGATGGATTTCTCGATCATGCCCTTGGGACCTATCTGGTTTCGTCCGGTTCCGGGACCAGTCCATATCGCGCAATCAGCGACCAGACATGGGCAGGCACCATATAACGCAACCTGCGCGGATAATGCCGTCGCAGATGAAGGATGGTCTCCGCCGCTTTCATCTCGACGCGCGCACGGGCAAATTCCAGACCGCGCGGGCCGATCAGCGGCATCAGAAACCCCACAATCGTACGCGCCCAGTTGGGCATGCGCCGTAATGGCAGGCCGCCTGCCGCCCGTCTGGTATTTTCTATAAATCCTGCAACCGCACTTGCACGATTACCGGTAGATGCGACATCAGACAATTCAACTTCGCCTGCCAGCAGATCCAGTAATTCCGCCCCGCGCGCGTTACGAACCAGCAGCCACTGCTGACCCTGTCCGCCCATATAACCAACGGTGATATCAGCCAGTGCGTTTGTGTAATCCACACAGGTCCGGCAGGTCAGCGGAAAAAAATCCGGTGGCAGTTCGGAAATCGGTAATTTCAGGAACGGCACTGCTCTGACGCGACCATCATTAAATCGCAGCTCCACATGATAGTCAGCGCGAAATTCCAGATAGGTAATGGTTGACGGATCATCAGCCAATAACGACAGGAAATGATGAAAATTCTCGGTGGTGGTATTGTCCGAACACGGCGTGCCGATCACATATAACCGGTCGAATCCCAGTTCCTTTTCCAGCGCACGCAACGCATAAACCTGACAGGGAATTCCAATCACGGCCAGTCGGCGGAACCCCCGGTCACGCGCTGGCTCCAGCAATGCCAAAAGCGGCGCATAACCCATCCGCATCCCCCGGCAATCGGCCAGTTCCTCGGCCTTTGTCACTAGGACGGGTACCGGTCGCCAGCGGTCATCGGGATCAGGTGCCATGGTCAGGACCGCATCAACCGCTTTGGTCTCAAGCAGCCGTTCGGCAATACGCGTGGTGATACCAGTCCATTGGGCACCGATACTGGGTCGTGATAATTTCGCCCGCCACATCTGCTGATACGGACCGAAATAGGCTTCTTCCCCATGGGACAAATCGCGGGATCGGCCGTGGATCCTGGCTTCCAGCCCTGGATAGTCGGGTGCAATGAACTGGCAGGCGCTGGCGCAGCGTTTTGGCGCGGTCGTACGTGAAATACCGCAATCCGTACACATGTTCCGCGCTGGTGCGGCCGCTAGAGGCCCAAGGTCAATGCCCGGCACCCGCGATGCGCGTTCTGGCTGCGTCATTGTCCAATCCCTTGTGAATTCGTCAGATCGGTCTGCGCCAGAAATACGCGCAGATCACGCAAGGTCACATCGGCAAGTTCCTCCATTGGGACATGGCCGATACCATCATAGGTTCTAAGCGTTGCATGGGCCAGATGCTGCATGTAATCCGCCGCATTCGATACCGGGATAAGCTGATCGCTCGTTCCCCACATGATCAGGGTTGGTATCTGGATATTACGTAACATCGGAACGGGATCGGCGATTTTATACTGACGCAACCGCTCGATGGTCGCGTGACGGTTCCCGGGTGCCCGCAACAGGTTCCAGAACCGGTCGATAATTGAATCGGTCAGCCGTTGCGGGTCGCCAAATGCGCCTGCCAGTCCCTGCGCCACCAGTATCCGTGGCAGGCACCACTCCAACAAATTGACAAAACCAGGCAGATTGACGGTCTGGCCATAAGCCTGATCGGTTGACTCAAATCCTGCTGGCGCAATCAGCACCAGTCGCGCAATGCGGGGGTCGACACTGCCGGCCAGCGTCCATGCCATCTGTCCGCCCATGGAATGACCAATCAGAGTGACATTGACAAGCGCCAGATGATCCAGAACGTGTGAAATAACGCTCACGGATTCGGAAATGGAATAATCGCCTGTGGGGTCCGGTCCTGACAGACCTTGGCCGGGCAGGTCTATCAGTACCACCCTGTAATCTCTGGCCAGTTCGTCAGCCCAAAGATCATAGCTGTGAAGTGAGGCTGCAAAACCATGGATCAGGACCAGCGTTGGCTGGTTTGATACCCCGACCTTGAAGCCCAGGTCCCGGACATGCAATTGCTGGCCTTCAATGGTGATCAGGTCCTGGGGCTTGCGCAGATAGCGCGCTTCCAGCCATGGTCTGGGCCTATCGGGGGTGTAAAGCCATGCTGCAATTCCACACAAGCCGATCAGCAGACCTGAAATCATGAATCGCCAGGGTGAATTGGGTCCAAAGGCCACGTGCTTTTCCATCCCGATCACGATAGGTAATTGATCGCAGGCTAGACACTTGTGTAAACTTGGCAAGACAGGTTTTGTCATCAGGCAGGCAAATCGTACCCAGGGTGCCGGTTTGTACGATTTTTAAACCTGGGCGCCCTTCAACCTTTGTGGAAATCACCGGCAGTCATGATCGCGGAAATTGAACCATCTCCAAAAGGGTCATGCCCGTCCCCGCGCATGGCATTGCGGGTTGCAACCCGTGAAGCGCATGCAGGTCTGGAAGAAAATCCGTGTATGCGCCGTCTGATGGCGTCCGATGTGACTTTGGATGATTACGCCCATGTGCTGAGAATTTTTGCGGCCTGGCACGGGCCAGTTGAAGGCCTTTTGTCCGATCTGCATCAGATCGACCCCGATGCAGGCCGCAGGCAATGCAAGGCCCTGTGGCTGGACGCAGATTTGACGGCGCTGGCCGGACAGACTACCGCTGTGCCGCCGTCTCTGACTATTGGTGCTGTAACCGGTCTTGTGCGACCTGAAGATGTGCCATCAATGCTGGGCATGGCCTATGTGGTCGAAGGGGCAACACTGGGCGGGGAATTGATTGCCCGACATCTGTCCAGATCATTTGGCTGCCAGGTTCCGATGCGCTTTTTCACCGCCTATGGGGATCAACGCTCGGCCATGTGGCAGGGTTTCCAGTTGCTGCTTGAAAAATTTATCGGCGACCGGGCGGCACTGGATGCAGCGATTGGTGCCGCCAATGATACTTTCCGATCTCTGGATCAATGGCTTGGTAGGCAGTCTGTAACATTATTCTCTGAAGTGGCATTTCATCATGAATGAACGTTCGGTCATTGATCCCAACCGTGTCGCACCGGCTGGATTGCATCATGCAAACCAGATTGACTTTGCCGTGTGCGAAGCCGAACGGTTTGTCTGTCCGGGTGCCATTCTGAGTCAGGGGCATCTTTTTGTGATTGATGCCCGGGATCTGACCTTAATAAACCTGTCGCTCGGGGCGGCAGCCATCCTAGATCTTGATGCCGGGCAATTGCTGAAGATGGATCTGGAGAGACTTGCGGAAAATCTGTCGCTGTCCCCCGGCGCGCAATCAACTGTTCAGGCAATGGCTGCCAAAGTATGTGCAAGCCCCGGCCGAATTCAGCCCATACCACTGGGCCGGTTTCAGGCATTCAATATCATGGCATCGGCAGGCATAGACTGCATCCTGATCGAAGCCCGTCACGAACCACAGGTCGGCCGCTCGGAAACTGAAGTTGCCAATTGGGCATTGCGCTTTGAAGAGGATATTGCCGAGCCGGGTCAGTCACTTTTCCGGCTGTCACAGACCGCCGCTAATGCCATCTGGGATGTAACCGGTTTTGACCGGGTTATGATCTATCGCTTTCATCCGGACTGGACGGGCGAAGTTGTAGCCGAGGCGCGCCGCGAGGCACTGGTGCCGTTTCTGGGCCTGCGTTATCCCGCAACCGATATTCCCAGTCAGGCGCGGAAACTTTACACCGAAACACTGATCCGAGAAATTTCAGACACGGCCCACAGACCGGTGCCACTGGTCGTTCCCGCCAATGCCCAATCCTTGCGCCCCATTGATCTGGCCCCGGCAGTCCTGCGCGAAGTATCACCCTATCATGTGGAATATCTGAACAATATGGGTGTTCGGGCAACGCTGGTGTCTTCTATCATGACCGGCGGGCGGCTATGGGGGCTGGTTGCCTGTCATCATCATCAGCCCAAGCATGTGTCCATGGCGATCCGTGCGGCTGTCCTGCGTGCTTCAGGCCGCATGGGCATCATGATCGATTCAATTCTGGATGCTGAAAGTACCCGGCGGACAAATCTGGTATCGCGCCGGATCGACGAGATCAGGGCCGGGCTGTCCATTGATCCCCGCGCCATTGATCGACTGCTGACTACCTTTCGTGAAACAGCGCGCAGTGATGGGGCAGCCCTTGTCATTGATGATCACGTTGTGGCCATTGGTGATGCACCGCCATCCATGCGCATTCCGGCACTGGTGGCGGGCCTTGGATCGTTGGAACCGGGCGGGGTTGTCAGTGCCGAATCATTAAACGAATTCGGGGTCAATCTGGATGCAGCACAGCTTCAGCCAATGGGTGCCGCTGTTGTCAGACTGACGTCAGCACCCTTTGCGTTTTTGATCGCCTTTCGTAACGAGCTCAGTCGTGAAGTACTTTGGGGGGGCGATCCGTCACAGGCTGCCGAAGTTGATCTGGCGTCGGGTAAACTGTCACCCCGGCGCAGCTTTGCAACATGGCGTGAAGTTGTCGGCGGCAGATGCAGGCCGTGGGGGCCGGATACGCTTACAAATATCCAGACCTTTGCCAATATCGATATTGAACAGGATGCACTTAAGGCCGGCGCAAGAAAAATCGGCACCCGATTGCGCGCTCCGGATGCGCTGCGCGCGGCAATCATGGATATCATGCCCGGTGCCCTGATATTATCTGTGGGTGTTGATCCCGAAGGCTCTGTGCGGGCTGCTTTATCCAATAGCGCTTATAACGCGACGTTCGGTTTCTCGCCCGAGGAGCTTGAAGGTCTGACGGTGCCGGCTTTGCTGCGCAAAATGGGGGCAAGCAACGCTGATATCGAAAAGTCAAAAAAGCTGGCCAATCGTGAAGTGGAAGTCACGGTCTGGTCGCGCATTCGTGGCGAGATGAATATCCGCCTGTCGCGTCATTCGATATTGGACAGCGCGCTGCCATCACGCAACGAAACCTGGCACATGCTGTCGTTTCAGGACATTACTGAATTCCGACGCAATGAACGGGCGCTGAAAATCGCGCATGATCAAAGCAACGCCCTGTTGCGCAGCCAGCAGAATTCCGATGTTGGTGCCGGCGAATCGATGGGATTCCCGCTGAACGCGGTCGCCGCCTATGCCCAGATGCTGGCCGGTGGCTTTGTTGAAGCGCATACCATTTCAGAACAGCTGGATCAGGCGGAAAATCAGACATCAAACAATCACCAGCGCGCCCTGCTGGATGATCTTTTGATTTCGGCGCAACTGGTGGCCGGTGACCGCCGCCTGATGATGAGCGAGTTCGACCTTGTGGCACTGACCTTCGAGGTGCTGGACTGGATCAGGCTGTGGTTTGACGGCCCCATGCCGCCTGTTGAAATTCATCACCCGGCCGGTGCCCTGCCCCTGACGGCCGACAGCCGGGCTGTACGCCAGATACTGATCAATCTGATCGGCAATGCCGCTAAGGCCAGTCTGGCCGATGGCACGATCCATGTTGAACTGAGCCAGGACACAGACAAGCGCACCCTGATCGAAGTACGCGATACCGGCCATGGTCACGCGAGCGATCTGGTCCAGTCTGATGACCCTGTGGCAGTGCTGGCCAGTGCCCCGCAAATCCGCGCTGGCCTCAGTTTCGGCATGGCCATGGTGGTCGGGCTGGTGGAACTGCATAAAGGGACGCTGGTCATCACAACCCTGTCTGACGCGGCAATAGCGTCCGGCACAAAAGTCCAGATCGGATTGCCCGGCCCGATCTAGCGCCTGTAGCCAAACCGGATCATCAGATCCCCAACATGGCCCAAACCCGCCAGAGCCAGCCAGATCGCCGCCATTGCTGTCTGATCCGCTATTCCGGCCCGCATGGCTAGCAACAGGCCACCCCCGGCGATCAGATTGGCCGCTATGCCCAAGGGATCGGGACCGGCTTTATGCCGCAGATACCACAGGGCCAAAATCACCCATTCCAGCCCCATCAGCCCTAAAATGGCGGGGATGATCCACCCTTGTGTAATGATCTCTGCCATCTGATCCTATCCATCCAGGCAAAAAGGACAGTGATTATGACCATCATTTGCCCCTGTCAGTCAAACAATTGCCCGGAAAATGTCAATCTGGGTTTACAGTTACCCCCAGCTTAGGCTTTAATCATTAAGTCGAAAGGTCGGGGGAGGCATAGAACAATATATGGCGCAGGCGTTTCCGTTTTCTGCCCTGGTGGGCCAGGATGAAATGAAGCGGTGTCTGATGATCGCGGCCATTGATCCTTCGATCGGGGGGGTTCTGGTGCTGGGCGACCGTGGCACTGGCAAGTCAACCGCCGTGCGCGGGCTGGCCGGTCTGCTCCCACAGATGAAAGTGTATGAAGGCTGCCGGTACGGCTGCGACCCGGCTGATGAAAGCCCGTCCCTGATGCCGGAATGCGCCAGCCACGGACCCGACAAAAAGCCAAAGGTCCGACAGGTGGCCGTACCGGTGGTTGATCTGCCGCTGGGTGCGACCGAAGACCGGGTGGTCGGTGCGCTTGATCTTGAAAAGGCCCTGTCACAGGGGATCAAGGCTTTTGAGCCCGGACTTCTGGCACGCGCCCATCGCGGTTTTCTTTATATTGATGAAATCAATCTGCTTGAAGATCATCTGGTTGATCTTCTGCTGGATGTGGCCGCTTCTGGCGAAGCGGTGGTCGAGCGCGAAGGGTTGAGCGTGCGCCATGCCGCACGTTTTGTGCTGATCGGTTCCGGTAACCCCGAGGAAGGTGAATTGCGACCGCAATTGCTGGACCGTTTTGGTCTGTCTGTTGAAATGCGCACGCCCACCGATCTTGCGACCCGCGTCGAAGTGGTACGCAGGCGCGATCAGTTTGAACGCGATCCTCAGGGCTTTGCCCAGAAATGGGCAAAAGCCGAAGCAGCCCTGCGGCGCAAAATTCTGACAGCCCGCGGTCGTCTTGGTGATGTTGACGTGCCGGATTCCGCGCTGGAAAAATCAGCGCAGCTTTGCATGACCCTTGGTACAGACGGGTTGCGGGGTGAACTGACGCTGATGCGGGCAGCGCGTGCGCTGGCCAGTCTGGAAGGGGACAAGACGGTGGCGGACCGCCATCTCAAAACCATTGCCCAGTCTGCCCTGCGTCACAGGCTGCGACGCAACCCACTGGATGAATCCAGTTCCAGCATGCGTGTGGCGCGTGCTGTGGACACCATGTTTGGAACCTGATGGATATGATGGATCAGGCTGCATCACCCGAACGCACAGCGGCACTGATCGCGGCGTTGATTGCGGTTGATCCATACGGTCTGGGTGGTCTTCGGATCAAATCAGGACCGGCAGCGGCGCGCGATTCATGGCTCAGTCTTTTGCGGACGCTGCTGGGCACGGACGCACCCTGGCGCAAGGTGCCGGTCAATATTCCTGAAAGTCGCCTGTTAGGCGGCCTTGACCTGACCGCAACCCTTGGCGCCGGACGACCGGTTGCCGAACGCGGCCTTCTGGTCGAAGCCGATGGCGGAACCATAATTCTGGCAATGGCCGAACGGGCAGAGGTTGCAACCATATCCCATATTATCGCCTGCATGGATCAGGGCCATGTGCGGCTTGAGCGCGATGGACTTGGTCTTGTAACACCTTCGCGCTTTTGCGTTGTGGCTCTGGATGAAGCCATCGGGGATGAACCAGGCATTGTGCCCAATCTGATGGATCGTCTGGCTTTTGATCTGGACTTTGCGCTGCTGGCGCAGACCGAAATGTTTGAAGCGCTGTTCAATGAACAGGCCATAAGAGATGCGCGCACCCGTCTGAAGGATGTGATCGTCAGCAACGGGATGATCGAGGCATTATGTGCTGCCGCCATGGCGCTGGGTATCACATCGTCGCGTGCGTGTCTTTTTGCACTCAAGGTCGCCAGGATTGCTGCAGCCCTTGCCGGGCGCAATCACGTGATCGAGGCTGATGGCGCACTTGCCGCCGAACTGATCCTGGCACCACGTGCACGGGCGCTGCCGCCGCCTCAATCAGCCGATATCGACGAATCGCAGCCGAATGAACCATCGCCGGAACCACCCGCCGGTCAGAATGAGGGTGACGAGGATACGCAGACTGATCCCGGTCCTGAGCAGAAATCGGCGCTGGATGATCTGGATCTGACCGATCTCATTCTGGAAGCCGCCCGTGCGGCCCTCCCACCGGGGCTTCTGGAAAGAATTCAGCAGGGAAATATATCATTGCGCATGGGTGCCAGCGGTCGGGCAGGACTTATGCGCAAAACGAAAAATCGGGGACGTGTAACCGGTACCCGTGCAGGCGAGCTTGTGTCCGGTGCCAGACTTAATGTGATTGAAACCATGCGCGCGGCAGCACCATGGCAGACCTTGCGCCGAAATGCGCGCAAGGTTTCAGCTGCGACAACCCGTCTTGAAATCCGCGCTCAGGATTTTCGGCTGAACCGTTACAGGCAGCGTAGTGAAACCGCCACGATTTTTGTCGTTGACGGATCAGGCTCACACGCGCTGAACCGCATGGCCGAGGCAAAGGGCGCGGTCGAGCTGCTATTGCACGATTGTTATGCGCGGCGTGACAATGTCGCCCTTATCGCATTTCGTGGTGCCCAGGCAGAAATCCTGTTGCCACCCACCCGCTCGCTGGTACGGGCGAAACGGGCTTTGGCCGGACTACCCGGCGGTGGTGGCACGCCACTGGCGCTGGGGATCGATGCCACCATTGAAATGGCGCAGGCGGTTCTTGCCAAAGGGCAGATGCCCTGCGCGATTTTTCTGACCGATGGCCGGGCAAATATTTCCCGCGACGGTACGCCGGGCCGGACAATGGCCGAGGCCGATGCGATGGCCGCGGCGGCCAGTCTGCGGCTGGTGGGTATCCGCTGCCTGCTGATCGATACCTCGCCACGTCCGCAGGAAGAAGGGCGGCGTATTGCCGTGGCAATGGGCGCGCGTTACGTCCCGCTGCCTTTCGCTGATGCGATGGCACTTTCCAATGTTGCCCGCCATGCGCTGGACGACGCAAAAGGACTTGCCGCCTGATGCGCGGGCCGGATTTTGACCGCGACGGACGCGACTGGCCCAACCGTCAGGCCAGTCGGTTTGTCGATGCTGCGCATATGCGCTGGCATGTTCAGATCATGGGCCAGCGTTCAGCGCCGGTTCTGCTGCTGGTTCACGGCACTGGCGCGTCAACGCATTCCTGGCGTCATCTGGCGCCAATGCTGGCAGAACAGTTTCACGTGGTTGCCATCGATCTGCCGGGCCATGGCTTCACAAGCCTGCCCCATGGTCCAACAATCAATGATCATTTTTCGGTAGACGGCATGGCCAGCGGTTTAAGTGCAGTGTTGAAAGTTTTGTCACTTGATCCCCAGATTGCAATCGGCCATTCGGCAGGTGCCTGTATCATTGCGCGCATGGCGATTGATGGCATGATTTCGCCCAATGTGCTGATCGGCCTGAATGCCGCAATGCGTCCCATGCCGGTTCTGCCTGCCAGATTTTTCACATCCCTTGCCCGCATGGCGGCCAGTGCGCCGATGATGCCTGAATTTTTCGCCTGGCGCGCCAGTGACATGCGCATGGTCACCCGCCTGATCGAAGGCACTGGTTCGCGTCTGGATGATGCAGGTCTGAAAATGTATCGATTTCTGGGGGCCCAGCCGCGCCATGTGGCCGGTGCGTTTCGCATGATGGCAAACTGGAATCTGGAAAGCCTGTATCATGACCTGGCGCGGCTTGGTGTACCCATGCATTTCATTGTGGGCGACGATGATCGCGCCATTTCACCTGATGACAGCCGCTTTGTTGCCCGCCGCATTGGCCAGGCCACCATGCATCGCCTGCCGGGGCTTGGTCATCTGGCGCACGAAGAATCGCCCGAAACCGTTGCATCCCTGATCCGTGAAATCATTCAGCCCCATCAGCATGATGTGGCACCATTAGCCAAGCAGGCCTGACATGATCCGCCTTCCGCCAAATCATCCCCTGCGTATTGAACTCAATAATGAAGTTCACGCCCGCCCGCCGGAAAGTGTCATCGCACCATGTCGCATGTCTTACATCGCGTTGTGGTCCGACTACACCATGCGTGAAAAGCAATGGCAGGCAGTCAGTGCGCTTACCCAGCGTTATGGCGCCGTACCGCCGTCGCGGGATGCAACCCACTACAGCGCCGAGCTTGGCCCGTTTCGCCTGAAATGGGAACGGCATACCGAATTCGTGCGCTACACCTTCATTGTGCCCGGCGCATCCGACAATCCATTTTCCGAACCCGCACTGCTAAGCGTTCCACAGGACTGGCTGGCGCAACTGCCCGGTGAAATCATCGTGGCCTCGCATGCGGTGGCAATTCCCGATGGCCCCAATACCCAGGATTTTGAAACATTGGGTGCACGGCTTTTTGGTGGCAGCACCATGATCGGCGCGTCGGTATCCAGTGGCACGGCCAAGGTGCTGACGGATTTTCATGTCCACGGCGATGGCTTTAGCCGGTTTTTAATTCTAGACAAAGGCATGACTCCGCGCCAGTCGGGCCGGATCATCCAGCGGGTTTTGGAAATTGAAACCTACCGTATGCTGGCATTGATGGCGTTACCTGTGGCGCGCGAATTAGGGCCGATCCTGTCCCGCTGTGAGCGCGATCTGGCGGATACCACCCGCGCCCTGATTGATGCGGCGGAAATTGATGAGCCGCTTCTGCTGGAACAACTGACCCGGCTTGAAGCTGAAATCGAAAGTCAGCAGTCGGCAACCGTTTATCGCTTTTCCGCTGCGGCCGCCTATTACTCGCTGGTTCAAAGCCGTATTGATGAATTGCGCGAAGAACGCATTCAGGGCCTGCAAACATTCCGGGAATTCACCGAACGCCGTCTGGCCCCGGCCATGAATACCTGCCAGTCCACGACCAGCCGTCACGACGCGCTGTCACAGCGGGTGGCACGCGCCACCCAGTTACTTTCAACCCGCGTTGATGTGAATCAGGAACGTCAGAATCGGGCGCTGCTGGAATCCATGAACCGGCGTGCACGTCTGCAACTGCGCCTGCAGGAAACCGTTGAAGGCCTGTCGATTGCAGCGGTTACCTATTATGTGGTGGGTCTGGTCGGATTTATCGCCAAGGGAATAAAGGGATTTGGTGTCGAGCTGAACCCTGATATCGCCATGGGTGTCAGCGTCCCTGTTGTCATTTTCATCGTCTGGCTGGGCGTTCATTCTATCCGGCGTATGGTTTCAAAAGAACGTGCCGATGCACGTCATGCCGTTGAACATCAGGAATTTGATACATGACCGCGGCCAAGCCTCATGCCATCGTCATCGGCTCAGGATTTGGTGGGCTTGCCGCCGCCGTGCGACTGGGTGCTCGCGGTTTCCGCGTCACTATTCTTGAAAAGCGCGATCAGCCGGGCGGTCGTGCCTATGTTCTTAAACAGGATGGCTTTACCTTTGATATGGGGCCAACCATCATCACCGTTCCCTATCTGTTTGAAGATCTTTGGGCATTATGCGGCCGGAAATTTTCCGATGATATCGATCTGCGCCCGGTCAGCCCGTTTTATCGGATCCGGTTCAATGATGGAGACTATCTGGACTATTCCGGTGATATGCAGGATATGCGCCGCCAGATTGCCAAATTCTCGCCCGCTGATGCTGACGGTTATGAACGCTACATGGCGATGAGCGAACAGATCTGCAAAATCGGCTTTGAGCAATTGGGTCATGTGCCCTTTGGGTCATGGACCGATATGGCGCGCATTGCACCTATGATGGCCAGATTGCAGTCCTATCGGTCGGTCTATGGCATGGTCTCGCGCTATATATCCGATCCCAGGTTGCGTGCAGCTTTCAGCTTTCACCCCTTGCTGATCGGCGGCAATCCCTTCACCGCAAGTTCGATCTACTGCATGATTGCCCATCTGGAGCGTCATTGGGGTGTGCATTTTGCCATGGGCGGGACCGGGCGATTGGTCCAGGGCCTGCTTGATCTGATCCGGGGGCAGGGTGGCAGCCTGCGCCTTGAAGCCGATGTCGAACAGATCCTGGTGGTCGACGGCAAGGCCTGTGGGGTTAGACTCAAGTCTGGCGAAAAGAT
The DNA here is from genome assembly GCA_903884125.1 of uncultured bacterium. Taxonomy (GTDB): domain Bacteria; phylum Pseudomonadota; class Alphaproteobacteria; order CAISDR01; family CAISDR01; genus CAISDR01. The sequence continues at coordinate 10,255 of CAISDR010000103.1, read as the reverse complement.
TGATGCCGATCTGGTCGTCTCTAATGCCGATAGCGCCTGGACCTATCGCAAGATGCTGCCAAATGAACTGCGCCATCGCTGGACGGATCGCAGGCTTGATCGCTCACGCTATTCCATGAGTCTTTTTGTCTGGTATTTTGGCACCCGGAAAAAATATCACGACGTACCGCACCACACCATCATGCTGGGGCCACGCTATAAAGAACACTTGGCAGACATTTTTGATCGTAAAATTCTAGCCGATGATTTCAGCTTGTATCTGCACAGGCCATCGGCCAGCGATCCTACACTTGCCCCACCAGATCATGACGCATTCTATGTCTTGTCACCGGTTCCCCATCTTGATGCCGATATTGACTGGTCGGTGATGGCTGAACGCTATCGCCAGGTCATCAGCCAACATCTGTCGGACACGATGCTGCCGGATCTGGAAGCTAATCTGGTCACCTCGCACATGATCACGCCGCAATATTTTCAGGATGATCTGAATTCATATCGCGGTGCTGCTTTTGGGCTTGAGCCGGTGCTGACGCAAAGCGCATGGTTTCGTCCGCACAATAAAAGCGAAGAAGTGGAAAACCTGTTTCTGGTGGGTGCCGGCACCCATCCCGGCGCAGGTGTCCCCGGTGTGATTTCATCTGCCCGTGTCTTAGACAGGATTGTACCCGATGCAGCGCATTACCATTGATACAATACATCTCAGGGATGATGACATGGCCGCCTGCCGCGATCTGCTGCGGCATGGGTCAAAGACTTTTCTGGCCGCCTCCCTGTTTCTGCCGAAGTCCGTTCGCGATCCGGCGTGTGCGCTTTATGCTTTCTGCCGGATTGCCGATGATGCCGTTGATGAGGGCGAGGGCGGGCATGGGGCGGTCGATCATATTCGCTGGCGGCTTGACCTGCTTTATGCTGGCACACCTTATTTCCATCCTGCTGACCGCGCCCTTGGTGACGTGGTCGCGCGTTTTGGCATTCCACGTGAACTGCCTTTCGCCCTGATCGAAGGCTTTGCCTGGGACGCCGAAGGGCGCACATATGAAACCTTCGATGACCTGATTGCCTATGCCGTGCGGGTGGCAGGTACGGTCGGTGTCATGATGGCATTGTTGATGGGTGTGCGTGATCAGGCGGTTCTGGGCACGGCCATGGACTTAGGCATTGCCATGCAATTGTCCAATATCGCCCGCGATGTGGGCGAGGATGCCCGCAATGGCCGCATCTATCTACCGCTGGACTGGTGCGCCAGTGAAGGCGTGGATACAGCAGCCCTGCTGGCCCGGCCGGCCATGACGCCGGCGCTGGCGCGCGTGGTCGAGCGATTGTTGCAAAAGGCAGAAGAATTCTATGCGCGGGCCGATCTTGGTATCACGCACCTGCCGGGATCATGTCAGCCGGGCATTCGTGCCGCCCGACTGCTTTATGCTGAAATCGGGCATGTGGTGGAACGCAACAGATTTGATTCCATATCCCAGCGCGCGATTGTCCCTGCCAGCCGCAAGGCATGGCTGGCGGCACAGGCCATGATGGGCGGGCTGGCATCACAGACAAAGGTATTTGCGAAGGTTGCAGCACAGGGCGCGCATCTGATAGATGCGGTCATGGCACTGCAGGTGGCCCCGGTTCAACACGCAGGTACTGCAAGTCTAAAGCGGCCATGGTGGGATTTACAGCAGCGACTCTTATGGCTGCTTGATCTGTTTGAACGCCTGGAACGGCGCGAAGCCGAGGAACGTGCCCAGCAGCTGGCCCAACAGATGCAGATGCGGGCTCAGCGCAGCCCGTCTGCGGTTGGTGGTGCTGAATAGATTTGATTAAAAACGCGGCATGCGGAATGGCAGCAATGTCTGAACCCATTTACGGTTAAATCGGTCCAGCGACAGACTTTCATGCATTGATTCAACCGGTGCACCATCGATGCACGAAGTGATCATCGAGCGGGTGTAAAACGGTGTATCTTCCAGTGTGCGGGTAACGCGGGCCGGTGCATTTTCATCGGCCCGTGTTGATCGCCCGACCTGCCACATCCCTCTGGCCAGCCTCTGGCGGGGCGGCACTAACCGCTGGTCAATATCACCGTTCTTATGGACGTAAAGCGACAGGGCGTCGCTTACGCCTGTGTCACCGGCACCGCGCACGTCATATAAAATCCGTGTGCCATGCCCATTGGTGGATCGTGACCAGTCCCAGTCGGAAAAGCTTTTTTCCAGCGGTCCGGTGCCGGCATTGGAATCGAAATAGGCGCGCCCCGTCCAGCAAAGATCGGGCCGTTCCATTTCGACGGATATATGGGACATGGGCGAAACAGGCCACCAGTGATGACGATGTTCCTGATCCAGTGCGAACATCGCTTGTGTTGGTGATTGCGGATACAGTCGGATTTTACCCCGCACACGCTGCGGCCAGGGTACGGATATCTCGTCAATATGAATGGCCAGATGATCGTTGCACCATTCCAGATGGCTGGGTCCGATGGTCAGATGGCTGGCGCTGCGCGACAGGCGGGACTTTGGGCGCTCGGTCATGCACCAGATTTTCTGGCGCGGTTCATAAAGCGCCAGATTGACGGCGCTGAAATTTTCGGGATCACCCTGACCATTGCGCCGGGCGCGTGCGTAATAGGGTGAAAACACGCTGCCGACAAATGCGATAAAGGTCAGCGCATGGGCCTTATCGTCGCTCCAGGCGTCAATATACCACCAGACGTAACCGTCCTGCGGGACCTGACAGTCGAAGGCTGGTCCGCCAGCAGGGCCGCAGCCGCCAATCGTCCCGAAAGAGCGGCCATCGGCACGCCCGGTCCCGGATGGCATCCCCCACCGGCCAGATATAGTCCCGGTATACCGGTCTGCGCCCTCGGGCGTCGGAATGACGCCTGCCAGCCATGGGGCGCCATGCCGTAAAGCGCGCCCCCCGTATGGGCGAACATCTGATTGAACGTGTTCGGTCCCGCATGACGCATCCGATCGGGGGCCGGATCGATCATCAGACCGCAACGCGCCAGACGTCTGATCATCTGCTTTTTGCATCGTTCAATCTCCGCATGCGTATAGCTTTTTTCGTCGCCATTGGCGGGGGCATTCACCAGACAGAATAATCGCTCGTGGCGCGTCCCGCTGGATCCAGCCAGATCAAAGGCACTGCCCACAGGCCGGTCGGGTGCACAGATATAGACAGTCGGGTCCGATGGCAGTTTGCCATCACCAAGGATCTCATCGAATTCCGCGCGGTAATCAGATGAAAAGAAAACATTGTGATGGTCGAGATCAAATCCCTGTGCCTCGACCTTCATGGCAAAGGTCATGGCTGACAGGGACCGTGGCACGCGTGGCTTCAGTCCGCTGTCGCGTCCGACCGACTTGCCGAAGGCTCCGTTGGCCAGCGCCGCCGGATCGGCATTCACGATCACGGCATCGGCTGCAAAACTCTGGTCATTGGAAAGCCTGACCCCGCTGGCTTTGCCATATTCTGTCAGCAGTTCCCTCACATGGGACTCAAACCGATAGGTAACGCCAAGGCGCGTGCCCAGATCCTGCAAGGCGCTGGCCAATTGGAACATCCCGCCTTTAATTCGAAAGACACCGGATAATTCCACATGGGCGATCAGCATAAGAATGCCCGGTGACAGAAAAGGCGATCCGCCGCAATAGGTGGAATAGCGGCCAAAGAGCTGACGCAGGCGATGGTCCGGGAAAAACCGGCCCAGTTCATCCCAAAGGCTGCGAAATGGCGAAATGCGCGACAGGGCCATCAGCCCGCCGATGCCCAGCCGCGCGCTTAACGACAGAACACTGGGGCGGGGCGCACGCATGAAGCTGTGATCCAGTGCCAGATAGGTCGCGCGCGCCTGTTCGCAAAAGGCCGTGTAAAGTTTTGCCGACGCCGGACCGGCAAAATCCCCGATCGCGTCCACGGTGCGTTCGCGGTCGGCAAACAGATCCAGCGATCCTTTGTCTTCCCAGGCATGACGTGCCAGCACTTCAACCGGTGAAAGGTCGATAAAATCTTCCAGACAGGTCCCGGCTGCCTGAAACAGGTCATCAAAGACATGGCGCATGGTAAAAACCGTGGGGCCTGCATCGATCATGGCCCCGTCAATTTCGACCTGACGCATTTTCCCGCCGGGCGTTGGTGCCCGTTCCATCACCACCACCTGATGACCGGCCATCGCCACATCAATGGCTGCAACCAGTCCGCCGATCCCGGCCCCTACCACAATAATTCTGGCCACCGCGCCCCGCCTTTTATTTCTCAGGCCGCAAAAAGGTGTTGACCAACTGTCAATAACACATGACAGTTTATACTGACAATTTAAATTGACAGTCGTTGGAATGAGCGATTGGTGGGAACGGGCGATTGGTGAAGGCAGTGGGAACCAGGAGGACGGGCCATGGATGTGATGGGACGGATTGAACGGGCACTCACCAGTAATCTCAAGCGGGGTTCCGGCACTGCCTGTCCACCCAAACTTGTGGCGGCTGTCAATCATGCGGTATTTCCCCGTGGCGCGCGGATCAGGCCACGCCTGTGTCTGGCTGTTGCGGCTGCCTGCGGCGAAGATGCACCCAAACTGACGGAAGCCGCAGCGGTTGCAATTGAATTTCTGCATTGCGCCTCGCTGGTCCATGATGATCTGCCGTGTTTTGACAATGCCGATATGCGCCGGGGTAAACCGTCGGTGCACCGTGCCTTTGGCGAACCGCTGGCGGTACTGGCGGGTGATGCGCTGATTGTGACCGCATTTGAGACAGTGGCGCTGGCAGGTGCGCCCTGGCCGCAGCGGCTGGCACCGCTGACCCTGATCATTGCCCGGTCGGTGGGCATGCCGTTTGGTATTGCCGCAGGTCAGGCGTGGGAATGTGAGCCCAAAATTGATCTCAGCGCCTATCAGCGGTCCAAGACCGGCGCGCTGTTTGCGGCCGCTACCATGGCCGGGGCGGCATCTGCCGGTCAGGCGCCTGAGCCCTGGCGCAATCTGGGGGATCGGCTTGGCGAAGCATTCCAGGTTGCCGATGACATTCTGGATGTGGCGGCAAAGGCCGAAGACCTGGGCAAGCCGACCGGACAGGATGCAGCCCTTGACCGGCCCAATGCGGTCAACCAGCTGGGTCTGGACGGGGCGCTGGCACGCCTGCGGCTTCTGGCGAAACAGGCCGTTGATGCCGTGCCGGATTGCCGGGGGGCGGTTGAACTGCGCGCCCATATCCTGTCTGAAACCCAGCGGCTGGTGCCGAAGCAACTGGCGCAATCCGCCGCGTGATTGCCGACCGGACCCGGTCAGGTCCCAAACCGGCAGTTTCGGTCATGCGGGCGCTGGACTGGCTGTATGCCGCTCGCGACCGGCTTCTGACGTCTGACCGGTTCCGCAAATGGGCCCTGCGCTTTCCGCTGACGCGTAGGGTTGCCCGGCGCAATGTTTCCGATCTTTTCGATCTGTGCGCCAGCTTTGTCTACAGCCAGATATTGTTTGCCTGTGTCCGGCTGGATGTCTTTGCACTGCTGCGCAACGGGCCGATGGATCTGGTCCAGATCGCCCAGCATCTGCAATTGCCGGTGAGCGGTGCCGAACGGCTGATGCTGGGGGCCTCGGCGCTTAAGCTGGTGGAACGGCGCGGCGCAGGGCGGTTTGGGCTGGGGCCTTTGGGTGCGGCCCTTATCGATAATCCCGGTGTGGTGGCCATGATCGAACACCATGCCCATCTTTACGCTGATCTGGCCGATCCCGTTGGTCTGCTGCGCCAGCGGCCCGACCGGTCAGCCGGTTACAAGTCCAGTCTGGGGGCCTATTGGGCTTATGCGGCGGCAGACAATCCGGATGCGGCGGCTCCGGGTTCGGTTTCGGACTATTCCGCCCTGATGGCGGCATCCCAAAGTTTCATTGCCGATGATGTACTGGCGGCCTATCCGATGACGCGCCATCGCCGGTTGCTCGATATCGGCGGCGGGGCCGGGGCGTTTGCGATCAAGGCAGCAGTTCATGCGCCCCACTTGCAGATCCAGGTTTTCGATCTGCCCGCCGTCGCCGATCTGGCCAATCAGGCTTTTGCCAAAGCTGAAATTGGCGACCGGGCGCATGCGACTGGGGGCAATTTCCATACCGATCCCCTGCCGGCCGGTGTTGATGTGGCAACGCTGATCCGGGTTGTTCATGACCATGACGATGAGGCAGTTGTGAATCTGCTGCGGGCAGCGCGCGCGGCACTGGCCCCTGACGGCGTGCTGATCCTGGCGGAACCTTTATCGGCAACCGCGGGCGGGGATCGCATCGCCGAGGCCTATTTCGGATTCTATCTGCTGGCCATGGGTTCAGGACGACCGCGCAGTTTTGAACAGATCCGTGCGCTGTTGCAGGCGGCGGGTTTTCGCAGGATCGACCTTCGTCCGACACACACACCTTTGCTGGTGCGCGTCATTGAAGCGCGAAGCTGAACACCGTGACCCGGGCGCAGATCAGAATAATTCCAAAAGTGTTAATTCAACTTGACAGTTACTATAGTCAGAATAAACTTACACTTCAGCTTCCAGGAAAAAGGGGAGCGGCCTGGAGAAGCCAGGGGGGAAACCGAAGGGAAATTTCCCTTCGACCAGAAACCACTCGCTCACATGGAGGGCGAAAATGAACACGCTTGCCGTGGTGCTTACGGGTCCTGAAAGCCTCAAACTCAGCCGTCTGGATTTATTTGATCCCGGCGATGACGATGTGGTCGTCGATGTGGAATTCTCCGGCATTTCTACTGGCACGGAACGGCTGTTATATACCGGTGCCATGCCACCCTTTCCGGGGCTGGGTTATCCGCTGGTGCCGGGATATGAAACGGTTGGTCGCGTCAGCCGTGCCGGATCAAATACCGGCGCAAAAATCGGCTCGCTGGTATTCGTACCCGGTGCGAAATGTTTTTCGGATGTGCACTGCCTGTTTGGCGGGGCTGCCGCAAAACTGGTGGTTCCCTCCAGCCGCATCACACCGATCGATGATTCACTGGGCGAGCAGGGCGTTCTGCTGGCACTGGCGGCGACCGCCTATCATGCCACTTCGGGTGCGCATATGCGCCAGCCTGAACTGATCATCGGCCATGGTGTGCTGGGACGTTTGCTGGCCCGTCTGGCGATCGCATCCGGTGCCGAGCCGCCGGTGGTCTGGGAAACCAATCCCGCACGGCGCTATGGGGCGCAAGGGTATAGCGTGATCGATCCGTCAGATGATCCCCGCCGCGACTATAATGTGATCTGCGATGTCAGCGGTGACAGCTCGCTGATCGACACCCTGATCGGGCGGCTGGCACCCCAGGGTGAAATCATTCTTGCCGGCTTCTACAGTCAGCCTGTGACTTTTGCATTCCCGCCCGCCTTCATGAAGGAAGCGCGTCTGCGCATTGCAGCCGAATGGCGCGATGGCGATCTGAAAGCGGCGCGTGATCTGATTCACAATGGTCAACTGAGCCTGGATGGACTGCTGACCCATTCAGAAGTAGCGGCTGATGCCACCGATGCCTATCACACCGCGTTTTACGATGCGTCCTGTCTGAAAATGACCCTCGACTGGAGAGCCTATACATGAACAAGCCCGTTTCACCGTCAGAAATCGGCAGCAATGGGCCTTCGGAAATGACAGCGCGTCTGCGCGAAGAGGCGGCAGTGGAAATGGATGCCATTCCCACAACACCCGCCACCAAGAAAACACAGATCATTGCCATTTATGGAAAGGGCGGCATTGGCAAAAGTTTCACGCTGGCCAATCTGTCCTATATGATGGCGCAGCAGGGCAAGCGTGTATTGCTGATCGGTTGCGACCCGAAAAGTGATACCACATCGCTGCTGTTTGGTGGCCGCTCGTGCCCCACCATCATCGAAACATCCTCGCGCAAAAAAGCGGCAGGCGAAGCGGTTCAGATTGGCGATGTCTGCTTCAAACGCGATGGCGTCTATGCCATGGAGCTGGGTGGACCCGAAGTTGGTCGCGGCTGCGGTGGCCGCGGGATCATCCACGGTTTCGAACTGATGGAAAAACTTGGATTCCATCAATGGGATTTTGATTACGTCCTTCTGGATTTTCTGGGTGACGTGGTGTGCGGTGGCTTTGGTCTGCCGATTGCCCGCGACATGTGCCAGAAGGTGATCGTGGTCGGATCAAACGATCTGCAATCGCTTTATGTGGCAAACAATGTCTGTTCGGCCGTGGATTATTTCCGCAAGCTGGGGGGCAATGTGGGTGTGGCTGGCATCGTCATCAACAAGGATGACGGCACGGGCGAAGCCCAGGCTTTCGCTGATGCGGTGGGTATTCCCGTGCTGGCCTCGATCCCTGCGGATGAAGACATCCGGCGCAAGAGTGCGAATTACGAAATCATCGGCAAGCCCGGTGGGCAATGGGCCAGCCTGTTTGAAAATCTGGCGCAGGCAGCAGCGGAATCAGAACCTGTGCGTCCGACCCCGCTTGCGCACGAAGATCTTCTGGGTCTGTTCAAGGGTGATGCGGTGGGACGCGGTGTCGTTCTGGAATCAGCGACCATCGAAGACATGTGCATGGCAAGTTCGATCAACAAACCGTCACTTGAAGTCATCTATGAAGGTGTCCAATAGTGACCCCGCTGGACGGCACGCCCGGCCCGTCTGATCCGGTGGAGACATCGGGCAGCGGCTGTCATGGCGGCCGCGAAACCATGCAGGCGGCAGCGCGTGCTGCCGGCAAATCCGAAACAATGGATCGACTGGCGCTGGATTATCCGCGCGGTCCCCATGATCAGCCGCAATCCATGTGCCCGGCGTTCGGATCGCTGCGGGTGGGGCTCAGGATGCGGCGCACCGCGACCATTCTGTCTGGGTCGGCGTGTTGTGTTTACGGCCTGACCTTTACCTCGCATTTTTACGGTGCGCGCCGCACGGTTGGCTATGTGCCGTTCAATTCTGAATCGCTGGTGCGTGGGCAGTTGTTCGAAGACATCCGTAATGCGGTCTATGATATTGCCAAGCCCGAAGATTATGACGCGGTGGTCATTATCAATCTGTGTGTGCCTACCGCATCCGGCGTGCCGCTCGACCTGTTGCCCAAACAGATCAACGGTGTGCGCGTGATCGGCATTGACGTGCCCGGATTTGGTGTGCCGACCCATGCCGAGGCCAAGGATGTCCTGTCAGGTGCCATGCTGCGCTATGCCCGCACAGAGGCTGAACAGGGTCCGGTTCAGCGCCCGCGCAATCTGGTCGAAGACAAGCCGACCGTCAGTCTGATCGGCGAACTGTTTCCTGCTGATCCCATGGGCATCGGTGCCATGGTCGGGTCAATGGGTATGGCACTGGCACCCCAGATCCCCTCACGCGAATGGCGCGATCTTTATGGGGCGCTGGACTGTTCGGTGGCCGCGGCCATCCATCCGTTCTACACAGCCAGCGTGCGCGAATTCAGAGCAGCGGGTCGGCCTGTGGTGGGTTCCGGCCCGGTGGGCGTTGAAGGAACGGCCGACTGGCTGGATGCCGTGGGCAAGGCTGCGGGCATAAATCCGTCAGTCATTGATGAAACCAAGGCACGTTTCCTGCCGGCGATCAAAGGCGGGCTTGCGGCAAATCCAATCAAGGCGCGCATCACCCTATCAGGCTATGAAGGATCAGAACTGCTGGTCGCCCGACTGCTGATCGAAGCCGGTGCCGAAGTTCCCTATGTGGGCACCGCGTGCCCGCGTACGGAATGGAGCGAGGCAGATCGCCAGTGGCTGGAAGCGCGCGGCGTGCATGTGCAATACCGCGCCTCGCTGGAACAGGATCTGGCGGCGATGATGGAAGTGAAACCGGACCTTGCCGTCGGCACCACCCCCCTGGTGCAGAAGGTCAAGGAACTGGGCATGCCAGCGATTTATTTCACCAATATGGTATCGGCCCGTCCTTTGTTCGGACCGATGGGTGCAGGATCGCTGGCAGGCATTGTTGCCGCACAGACGGCAGGTCGCGGGCGCTATGCCCAGATGGTTGAATTCTTTGAAGGTGTCGGCGTTGGCGACAGCGCGGGATACGGCTTCAAGGGCGTCGCCCCGGACCGGTCTGCGGCACGCGAAAAATTCAAAAAAGCCCGCAGCGCCTCGACCAAGGGCGATCTTGCAACGTCGATGGGGACCTAGGAACGATGCTGGTTCTCGATCACGATCGCGCTGGTGGTTATTGGGGGGCAGTATATGCCTTCTGCGCGGTCAAGGGACTGCGCGTCGTCATTGATGGCCCGGTTGGTTGCGAAAATCTGCCGGTGACGGCGGTGCTGCATTACACCGAT
>CAISDR010000102.1 GCA_903884125.1 uncultured bacterium | reverse complement strand
TTGTCGACTTTCCATTGGTCCCGGTAATCGCAACAATGCGAGGTCCCTTTTTCCCACGACGCAAGTCCGCAACGGCCTGTGCAAAAAGATCCGTGTCGCCGATTATTTTTGCTCCCGCGTGCTGCGCAGCGATGACCACCGGATGTGGCTTTGGGTGCGTCAAGGGAACACCGGGTGACAGAATGAATGCTTCAACATTGCGCGGGAAATCACGCACCAGGTCACGCACCAGAAAACCATCTGCTGCGGCACTGGCAAGCCGGGCTGCATTATCATCGCCCAGAAAAACCTTGGCACCGGCTTCGTTGAGCGCGCGCGCAGCCGCCAGCCCGGACCGGGCCAGACCGAAGACGGCATAAGTTTTGTTTTGGGCAAATGGTAACGGGATCATGGTCTATCTCAGCTTCAGCGTTGACAGACCGGCCAGTGCCAAAATCACGGCAATGATCCAGAAACGAATGACAATGGTTGGTTCCGACCATCCCAGTTGCTCAAAATGGTGATGAATTGGCGCCATACGGAACACACGCTTGCCGGTTAGCTTGAAGCTGGCAACCTGAACCATCACGGAGACTGCTTCCAGAAAGAACAGACCGCCAATGATCCCTAGTACGATTTCATGCTTGGTGATCACGCCAATTGTACCCAGCGCGCCGCCCAAGCTGAGCGAGCCGGTGTCGCCCATAAACACCTGGGCCGGTGGCGCGTTGTACCAGAGGAACCCCAGTCCCGCACCTACCAGCGCCCCGCAGAATACCGCAAGCTCACCGGCCTGAGGCACGGAATGAATCTGAAGATAAGCTGAAAAGATCGCGTTGCCGCAAAGATAAGAAATCAGGCCAAAGCTGGAAGCGGCGATCATAACAGGCACGATTGCCAGCCCGTCCAGACCATCAGTCAGATTGACCGCGTTGGATGTGAATACGATGACAAGCATGCCAAAGACAATGAACAACAGGCCCATATCCAGCAGCAGATCTTTAAGGAACGGGAAAGCAAGTTTGAAGCGCAATGCTTCGCTGGACACATCGGAAATCCACAACATGGCAATCAGCGCGATCAGAAACTGGATCACCAGCTTTGCTTTTGCCGAAACGCCGTTGGTGTTGCGCTTGGTGACTTTCAGATAATCATCCATGAACCCAAGAAGGCCATATCCCAGGGTGACGAACATCACGCACCAGACGTAATTATTGCTAAGGTCCGCCCACAGAAATGTTGCAATCGACACGGCCAGCAGGATCAGAAAGCCGCCCATCGTGGGCGTACCCTTTTTGGTCAAAAGGTGCGATTGCGGCCCGTCCTCGCGAATTGGCTGCCCTTTGCCCTGACGCATTTTCAGGACGCGGATCAGCCATGGACCCAGCATGAATGACAGGAACACCGCAGTCAGGATTGCGCCACCGGTTCTAAACGTCAGATAGCGAAAAAGATTGAAGAAAATGAAGTCTTCGGCAAACGGGGCAAAAATGACGTGCAACATCCCCTAGCCCTCTGCCTTCTTCAACAGATCCTTGACAACGACGCCCATGGCGCTGCCCAGCGATCCCTTGATCATCACAATGTCATTCGCCCTCAATGCCCGGCGGATGGTGGGCGCAAGTTCTGCCGAATTTGATGCGTGCGCTGCGCGCTTTGACGCAGGCGTTGCATCAAACAGCGCCCGCATGTGTGTTCCACAAGTGAATAACAAGTCGACGTGATCTGCCACCGCATCGGCCAGACCCGCGTGTAATGCGTCCGATTGCGGGCCCAGTTCACGCATGTCACCCAATACCGCAATCCGGCGACCGGTCGTTTTCATACTGGCCAGCACAGTCAGTGCAGCGCGAATAGATGGGGGTGAGGCGTTATAGCTTTCATCAATAATGGTCATTTCACCGTTACCCCAGGCAATCTGATGGCGCAGGCCGCGGCCTTCGATCGCGCCAATCGAACCCAGGGCGTTCAGCGCTGTATCGATATCCGCGCCAATCGCATCAACACCTGCCAGAATAGCAAGTGCGTTATTTGCAATATGCCGACCGGCCTGACCGATATGGCCGGACAATACCCTGCCATTCATCGTCACACGAATATCTGAACCCTGATCATCCCCGGAAAATTCCAGCAGCCGCACATCAGCTTGCGCATGCGAGCCAAAGCTTCTGATCGATAAATTTGGATTGCGCCGCACTGTTGCGGCCAGCCGATCATAATGCGGATTATCTCGGTTCAGAATTGCAGTACCGCGATCCATGCCTTCGAATATTTCCGCCTTTGCATCAGCGATATTTTCAACGGAATCGAAAAATTCCAGATGAACGGGCTCTACCGTTGTAATGATAGCTGCATGGGGTCTCACCTGCCGGGACAGGGGGGCAATTTCACCGGCATGATTCATACCTATTTCAAAAATGCCAAACTCGGCATCCTTAGGCATGCGCGCTAGTGACAGCGGTACACCCCAGAGATTGTTATAGCTGGCCGCCGACGCATGGGTCCTGCCTTGAAAAGACAGGACGTGACGCAAGGCTTCCTTTGTGCCGGTTTTGCCAACACTGCCGGTAATGCCGATGATCGGTGCTGCGCTGTCGGCCCGGCGCGCCTTGCCCATATCTTCCAGTGCCTTTTGTGTGTCGGCTACCCGCAATAGACGGCTATCATCACTAAAATCGTCAACCTGGCGCGAAACAATGGCGGCCGAGGCGCCACGGGCAAATGCCTGAGCAACAAATTCATGTCCGTCCCGCACTATGCCGGGACCATTAAGTGCGATGAAAATATCACCCGGTTCAATCGTGCGGCTATCGATTGACACACCGCCCGCTAGAATATCACCCGCGATACGTGCACCTGTAGCGCGCGCAATATCATCGGCGGTCCACAAGGGTTGAATGGTCATTGGCCATTCCCCAGTTTTTCGACCACAGACCTTGCGACCAAGCGGTCA
>CAISDR010000101.1 GCA_903884125.1 uncultured bacterium | reverse complement strand
ATTCGGAAATCGGTTGCCGCATTGATTTCCTGAAACAGACGGTCTTCGACATAGACGACACGGGAATGGGCACCTGGGCGCACAGGCGCCCATAGGTGCAACCGAGTTCCCAAGCTCGCATCAATTAAGTCCATTATTGATATATAAGTCGATTGCTCTCTGCTGAGCCTATGCACTTCAAGGTAATGTTGATTTTAAAAACAAATTATTGATTGTAAATGTCAAGAGATATGTAAGCTAAGTAAGTGATAGCTTGGCCAAATAAATCGTCTAAACTTTCCCCATGTCAAAAACAGACCTTGCGCCATCGCCAAGCTTGGAAATTGTGGACAGAACCTGTCCGCAATGCGGTGCCGACCCAACGAATGCGCGGATAAATCCCTATTCGCTCGACCCATGGCGTATCCGCGATTGTGGCACTTGTGGCTTTGTCTTTATTGATCAGGCGCCGGTCTATGCAGCGCTTTCCACGGAAATGGCATGGGAGCGGACTTCGAAAATCGAAGAGACGCGACGCAAGACCATGCGCTCTGTGTCCTGGAAACTGTCCAAGGCAACCCGATTTCGCCTGAATATCCTGCCGCGCAGAAAGGTCCATCAGCTGATCGAGCGGTATGCTGCGCCTGGCAATGTGATTGACCTGGGCTGTGGTGCGGGTGGTCTGCTGGACCCGTTGCCACCTGACTTCACGCCCTATGGCATCGAGATCTCGGCCGAGCTGGCGGCATCGGCTCAGGTGCTGTTTGCAGCACGCGGGGGGGCTGCCATTCACGGCCCGGCGCTGGACGGACTGAAGCTTTTTCCCGACGGGTTTTTTACCGCAGCCAGTTTACGTTCCTATCTGGAACATGAAAGCCAGCCAGCCGAGGTTTTGGCCGCCCTACACCGGACATTGACCCCCGACGGGATTGCGGTGGTCAAGGTGCCTAATTACGGATCGATGAACCGGGTGGTCACCGGGGCCAAGTGGTGCGGATTTCGTTATCCCGACCATCTGAACTATTTCACACCTGAGAGCCTGACCCGTATGGCCCGCAATCAGGGGTTTTCGGCAGCTTTTGGCCTGACCGGGCGCCTGCCAACGTCTGATAATATGTGGGCCGTTCTGCGGAAATTGTGACACATGTGCCACGCCCTGATGCAGAGCAGGCTTGATTTTGGCGGCAAGTGCTCTCATGGTGCGCACCGCTGACCCCCAACCGGAAAAATTATGGCCAAGGAAGAATTAATTGAAGTGCCCGGCACCGTCTCGGAATTGTTGCCCAACGCAACTTTCCGGGTAAAGCTGGAAAACGACCACGAAATCATCGCGCATACGGCTGGCAAGATGCGCAAGAACCGTATCCGTGTACTGGCCGGTGATAAGGTTCTGGTCGAAATGACCCCTTATGACCTGACTAAAGGCCGCATTACCTATCGCTTTAAATAGGGGGCCTGCGCATTTGTTTGCGCGTGACCCGACCTGCCTAGCCAGACCATGCAAGATATAGTCCCACGGATTGAACTGATCCTGGCCAGCGCCAGCGAGCGCCGCAGGGACCTTTTGGCCCAGATCGGCATCACACCGCACCGGATTGTGGATTCCGGGGTTGATGAAACCCCAAAGCCGCGCGAATTGCCACGGATGCTGGTCCAGCGTCTGGCCATGACCAAGGCACAGGCGACCGCCCAGCGTCGCAGCGCCAGTGATCCGCCGGCGTTCATCCTTGCTGCTGATACGGTGGTTGCCTGTGGCAGGCGTATTCTGCCCAAGGCTGAAGACCGCGATACCGCCGCGCAGTGTCTGGAGCTTCTGTCTGGCCGCCGCCATCAGGTATTAACGGCCTTTGCGGTTCTGGCCCCCGATGGCCGCAGGGTTTTGCGTTGTGTTCCCAGCCGGGTCAGGTTCAAGCGCCTGACAGTGCCCGAGATCGAGAATTATCTCGATTCCGGCGAATGGCATGGCAAGGCCGGGGGCTATGCGATTCAGGGCGCAGCCGCTGCCCTGATCAGTCACATAGAAGGCTCCTATACCGGCATTGTGGGCCTGCCGCTGCATGAACTGGCACAAACATTAAACGGATTGGGATATCGACCATGAACACAAAAGTGGTCATTGACCGGTCCCTGATCGCCTGGCGCGCCGTAGCCTACGTGGGCGGCAAAATTACCGCAGCCTCCGTCGCGCCGACCGTCTTGGCCGAAACCTACGGACGACTGCCACCGCTGGATGGCGACATTTATCTGGGCCGGGTGCGCCGCATGGCCCCCGAAGTCGGCGGCTGCTTTATTGATCTCGGCGTTGGTGAACAGGCCCTGATGCCGATTGAGAAAAAGGGCGATCAGGTCACCGAAGGGGCCAGTGTGATCGTACAGGTAACCCGCGCCGCGCGTGGCTCAAAAGGCCCAAGGGTTGGCCGCCACATCACGCTTGCTGGCAGGTACAAGGATTATTCGGCGCTGGTCGATCATGCCGGGCGACTTAATGCGCCCTGCCCCATCTGGGTCACCGAGCCCCAGATGCGGGTTTTGTCCGACGTGATAACAAAAGACACGACCGAAATCATCTGTCCCCCGGATATTGAAAATACCCTGGCGATATTGGTGGCCGAGATGGGACATGACGCCCAGCTGACCCCGCTGCGCGAGGCCGGGGGTCCGTTTGTGGCCCTTGGCCTTGAAGACCAGATCGCCCAGGCTTTGGCCACCCGCGTTGATCTGCCAGGTGGTGGGTTTTTGCTGATCGAGCCAACGGCGGCACTGGTTGCCATAGATGTCAATGCCGGGGCCGACCAGCGCGGCTGGAGCCAGGTAAACCGGGAAGCCGCCAGCGAAATCGCCCGCCAGATCATCCTGCGCGATCTGGGCGGGCGGATTGCCATTGATTTCATCGCCGGGCGCGACAGCCCTGACTTAAGACCTTTGGTCGTTGAAATGGCCAAACCCCTGACGCAGGGGGGCGCACCCTGCCGGGTGATCGGACCCAGCGCCCTGGGCCTGGTTGAGATCGAACGCCGCCGCCGCGACCGGGGCATTATCGGTGATGTGCCCCATTTTGCGGATCAAACCCTGCGCGCTGCCGAGCGGCTGGCCATGACCCAGCCGGGCCGCGCCATTCGGATCACCGCAGGACAGTCGGTATTTGACTGGTTTCAGGCCCGGACCAATCTGATGACAGCTATCGCCACCCAATTGGGACGCGCGCCCCAATGGGTGATGGACCCCGGACTAAAACCATCCGAGACCCGAATCGAAGATTATGCCCCATGATTTCAGACCCCAAATCTGATGAAAGCGCCAAGCCCTGCGTGATCTGCAAAAAGCCGCAAGATCCTGTATTAAAGCCGTTTTGTTCCAAACGCTGTGCCGACATAGATCTGAACCGCTGGCTTAGTGGAAACTATGTGATTCCAGGCGGTGCCCCCCCACCTGAAGGTGTGGATGACGAGGAATAATCACGTCGCTGTCGCAATCAACTGGACAGGACCTGACGATTTGCTATAACGCCGCCTCGCCACCGGGAACACCCCGCGGGCGTGCGTGGCGCCCAGGTAGCTCAGTCGGTAGAGCAGGGGACTGAAAATCCCCGTGTCGGCGGTTCGATTCCGTCCCTGGGCACCATTCGCAAACGAGCCTAGACACCTTGAAATAACAGGTCCAGGCCCCTCGTCACTTTGTCGCGCATATGGACAATGTTGGTCACCAGCGTTTTCAGGTCGCTGATTTCGACCGTGGCAATCTGCTGGATCAATAAATAGAACCGATTTTCCGCGATCATCACTTTGGGTGTCAGAACGCCAGCAGGCGGCGTCTGGGACGTGGGCGCATTGTATAGGGGTGCCACGATTTTACGACGTTCAGTGGCAACAACGTCCGCCTGTAGCACAACAATATAGGGATAATACAAGGCAAACGCGCGGTTCGGATTTGGGAAAACGTCAAACTGCTTCGGCATCCGCCCGCTCGGCATAGAATTGTTGCATTTGTTCCGAGAATGAACCGGCCATTTCCACCGCCCCATTCAGAAAGGCCATGTCTGCCGCAATGTCATCAAGGGTTTTCTGCCGGGCCTTTGCTTCAACCGCGCTGGCCAATGCCTCTTCGACGATGCGGGATGCGTTCAGCCCGAACTGTTTTGCTTTTGCCATCAGGTCGGCATTTATTGTCAGGCTGACTGTCCTGCGTTTGGCACGATGATCATAGACAGGCTCTGGCATTTCGGTCTCCGTGTATAACGACACCAGTAATTTACATTGGCATTTAGCATTTGACTAGGTATCCCCGGATCTAAAGCCCATACCCTCAGATATTGGCAAACACCCTATGAATGGGTATTGCAGTCTGGCAGATAGTATTTTGCATCTGCGACCAATCAAGGATCAGCCCCATGCCTGCGCTTCGCTCCCGCACCTCGACCCATGGACGCAATATGGCCGGTGCCCGTGGCCTGTGGCGGGCAACCGGAATGAAGGATTCGGATTTCGGCAAGCCGATCATCGCCGTGGTCAATTCATTCACCCAGTTCGTACCAGGGCACGTGCATCTGAAAGACCTGGGACAGATGGTGGCCCGCAAGATCGAGGAAGCCGGTGGGGTTGCCAAGGAATTCAATACCATTGCCGTGGATGACGGCATCGCCATGGGTCATGACGGCATGCTCTACAGCCTGCCGTCGCGGGATCTGATCGCCGACAGTGTTGAATATATGGTCAATGCCCATTGCGCCGATGCGATGGTCTGCATTTCAAATTGCGATAAGATCACGCCCGGCATGCTGATGGCCTCCCTGCGCATCAACATCCCCACGGTCTTTGTGTCGGGCGGGCCGATGGAAGCGGGCAAGGTGGTTTTGAAAGGCAAAACCATTTCCGTTGATCTGATCGATGCCATGGTCGCTGCTGCCGATGAGTCTTATACCGATGCCGAGGTTCAGACCATCGAGCGGTCGGCGTGTCCAACCTGCGGATCATGTTCAGGCATGTTTACCGCCAATTCGATGAATTGCCTGACTGAAGCGCTGGGGCTGGCTTTGCCGGGCAACGGGTCGGTTCTGGCAACCCATGCCGACCGCCAGCGCCTGTTTGAACAGGCGGGCCAGCTAGCGGTTGCATTGGCCCGGCGGTATTACGATGGCGATGACGCCTCGGTCCTGCCGCGATCCATTGCCGGTTTCAAGGCCTTTGAAAATGCGATCACCCTTGATATCGCTATGGGTGGATCAACCAATACTGTGCTGCATCTGCTGGCAGCAGCTCATGAAGGTCAGATTGATTTCACCATGGCGGATATTGACCGCCTGTCACGCAAGGTGCCGTGCCTGTGCAAGGTGGCACCGGCGAAATCCGATGTGCATATGGAAGATGTCCATCGCGCTGGCGGGATCATGGCCATACTGGGTGAACTGGACCGCGCCGGTCTGATCCATGGCGACCTGCCCACCATTCACGCCCCCAGCCTGCGGGATGCACTGGACAGATGGGATATTGCCCAAAGCAAAAACCCCGACGTGCATCAGTTTTACAAGGCCGCCCCGGGTGGGGTGCCGACTCAGGTGGCGTTTTCGCAAAGCGCGCGCTGGGATGAACTGGATCTGGACCGGGAAAAGGGTGTGATCCGTTCGGCCGCCCACGCCTTTTCAAAAGATGGCGGTCTGGCCGTGCTGTATGGCAATCTGGCCAAGGATGGCTGCATTGTGAAAACAGCCGGCGTTGATGACAGCATTCTGGTTTTTTCAGGCCCTGCGCGGGTTTTTGAAAGTCAGGACGATGCGGTATCCGGCATCCTGACCGGCAAGGTGAAGGCCGGCGATGTGGTTCTGATCAGATATGAAGGGCCGCGCGGTGGCCCCGGCATGCAGGAAATGCTTTATCCCACCAGCTACATCAAATCCAGGGGACTGGGTAAGGCCTGCGCGCTTGTAACCGATGGCCGGTTCAGCGGCGGCACGTCGGGCCTGTCCATCGGGCACGTATCCCCGGAAGCTGCCGAAGGCGGTTTGATCGGACTGGTTCATAATGGCGATGAAATCCAGATCAGTATTCCCAAGCGGTCGATTCATCTGAATGTGCCCGATGCCGAACTGGATCGCCGACGCGCCGAACAGTCGGCCAAAGGCTGGCAGCCCGCAAACCCGCGTCCGCGTAAAGTATCGACGGCCCTGCGTGCCTATGCTGCCTTTACCACCTCTGCGGCACGCGGTGCCGTGCGTGAGGTGCCATAAGGGTTCAGCGACGCCTGTTGCATAATGTGGCCAGCCGGACCTGATCGTCGGCACCCAGGGGCTGGCCATTCATGCTCAGATGGGCCTGACCCTGGGCATCGAGACTGACCGTGATCTGGCCTATGATCAATGGTCGGGTAAGTGGATTAGCCACAGAGCCATTGGTGGATTTTGGTGCTTTCAAATCCATGGTCATCGGACCAGTGACGGGGCTTTGTGGATCAAGATCAGCCGGAACCACGTCATGCGATGGCTGATAGGCAACCGAAGCATCGGGAATATGACGGGTCAGGACCTGACACTGTTCAACACTTGGCATGGCTTCATCGGCCATGGCGGTGCCGGAAAACCCCAGCAGGATAAGACTGGCACTAATCCATGAACGCATCGGGGTCTAATCCTTCATCGATCATGTCGGCGCGCAACATCATGCGCACCAGCGCCTTGAAATCGACCTTTGGGGTCCAGTTCAGTTTCTGGCGCGCCTTGCTGGCGTCACCCAACAACAGGTCCACTTCGGCCGGGCGCAGGTAACGCGGGTCGAGTTCCACAAAATCCTGCCAGTTGCGCCTGACCAGCCCGAAGGCTTCTTCAAGGAACGCGCGCACAGAATGAGTCTGGTCGGTGGCGATCACGTAATCGTCGGGTTCTGGCTGTTGCAGGATCAGCCACATGGCTTCCACATAATCCCCGGCAAAGCCCCAGTCGCGCCGGGCATCCAGATTGCCGAGATAAAGTTTTGCCTGTCGGCCAGCCAGAATCCGCGAAATGGCGCGGGTGATCTTGCGGGTGACAAATGTTTCACCGCGTCTTGGGCTTTCGTGATTGAAAAGGATGCCGTTACAGGCATAAAGCCCATAGGCCTCGCGGTAATTTACGGTGAACCAGTGGGCGGCTACCTTTGCCACTGCATAGGGACTGCGGGGGTGAAACGGGGTCTTTTCATTTTGCGGCGCGGGGGCTGCCCCAAACATTTCCGATGACCCCGCCTGATAAAACCGTACCGGGCGGTTCAGGTGGGTGGCATGATCGCGCACGGCTTCCAGCAGACGCAACGCCCCCATACCGACGATATCGGCGCTGTATTCCGGCATGTCGAAGGATACTTTGACGTGGCTTTGTGCGGCCAGATTATAAACCTCGTCCGGCTGGATGGTTTCCAGCGCCCGGCGAAGGCCGGTGCCATCGGACAGATCGCCGAAATGCAGCAGCATCCTGGGCTGGCCTTCATGACGATCCACATGAAGATGATCGATCCTGCCGGTGTTGAAACTGGACGACCGGCGAATCAGGCCGTGGACCTCGTATCCCCGGGCCAGCAAAAATTCGGTCAGGTAGGAACCGTCCTGGCCGGTAATCCCGGTAATTAATGCCCGTTTCAAGCTGACCTCCGCGACCATCAGACCAAATCAGATTAACCTTGTCTTCTCATGGGCTATGGGTACAAAGCTAGTCCTATCGAACTGCCAATTTGTTAACGCTCAAATCCGTCATCCGGGATCATGTGTCGACGCAGCGACGTCCCGGACGCAATGAAGTAAGAATAGAGGCCATCATGATCATTTCGCGGACCCCGTTTCGCATTTCGCTGTTTGGCGGCGGGACCGATTATGCACCCTGGGTGGCACGCTATGGCGGCGCGGTACTGGGTCTGGCCATCGATAAATACTGCTACATCTCGCTTCGAAAACTGCCCCCCTTTTTCGACTATAAACATCGCATCGTCTATTCAACGGTGGAAAATGTAAAAGAGATATCGGAAATAAAGCATCCTGCGGTACGTGGCCTGTTTCAGGATTTCGGTGTCACCACGGGCCTTGAACTGCACCATGATGGTGATCTGCCCGCCCGGTCGGGTCTTGGTTCGTCATCGTCATTCACGGTCGGTCTGATCAGTGCGCTTAACGCCATGGAGGGCCGAATGGTCCACAAGCGCCAGCTTGCATCCGAGGCCATCCGGATTGAACAGCAGGTGCTGGCAGAAAATGTCGGCTGTCAGGATCAGATCTGGGCAGCCTATGGCGGATTGAACCGGATCGATTTCAAGACCGATGGCACATTTGGCGTATTGCCGATGATTATCCCGCCATCCCGTCGGCGGCAGCTCGTTGACTCGATGATGCTGGTTTTCACCGGCCTGTCGCGGATTGCATCAGAAATTGCCAAGGACCAGATCGACAATATCGACAAAAAGGAAGCCCAGCTGGCCGCCATGCGGCGCATGGTCGACATAGGCGAGTCGATTTTATGCGACGAGCGTGAACCAATTGAACGACTGGGCGACCTGTTGCATGAAGCCTGGATGCTCAAGCGCACCCTGTCGAGCAAGGTCACAACGCCCGAGACCGATGCCATTTACGAAGCGGCAAGGGCCGCCGGGGCATCCGGCGGAAAACTTATGGGTGCTGGCGGTGGCGGCTTTATGGTGTTCATCGTCAGGCCTGATCTGAAACCAAAAGTGCGCGAGGCGCTGCGCAATCTGGTGCATGTGAAATTCAATATCGACACGCAGGGTTCAAAGATCATGGTCTATGAACCAGACGATGATAACGAAATCTAAACCAGTTTCAGGTCACCTGTTAGGCTCTGGGGAGCGGGATATTCTGAATGCATGGCTATGGCCACTGATCTGATCGAACGCCGCAAGGTGGCGGAAAATTCGCGCTGGTCGATATTT
>CAISDR010000100.1 GCA_903884125.1 uncultured bacterium | reverse complement strand
CATCGAGCCTCAGCAGACTTGCAACAGACGAGCGAAAGCTTCTTTGCACTTGTTCTGGCGGGACAAGTATCTCAACGGGGTAGATCCGGCTTCCGGAAATTAGCGGCTGTCCCGCGCGACCAGCGTATTGGTTCAAGTTTGCCTGCTCAAGTGCGGCCACCAGGTAGTAGTCGTCCAGAGGCTCTAGCTTTTCCGAAACGTAGAGGGCGTTGTCCGTAATCCACGCTCTCGGCTCCGAGTAGTGGACGGCGCCACAATAGACCCCAACGCGACCCAAAATGACCTTTTGATCTTCGAACATATAGCTATCGTGATGACCGTTTATACCGTTCCCGCCATATACGGGAAACAATCCGGGAGCCATGTCCTTGGCAGGCAAGAAGTTGCCGCTTTTCACCCTAATCAGATCACCTAAAGGTACTTTTCGAAATCCCTTCGGATTTGTCGCTGGATCACCAAACAACCTAAGGAACAGCGCGGGCGGGACGCGGGCAGCTTTCAAATCGGCTTCGCGACGCAGGCGGCGCAGGCGGTCGGTCTCATCAAGCAGTTTGACGATGCGGGATTGCTCTTTGGGTGGAGGCAGCAAACAATTTTCCAAATAGACGTCGCCGCGGTTGAGACCAGGCACGCCTGTGGTCTTACAGAGACGTTCCAGCTTTTTCGCCTGTAGTAAATAGAATAACCATCGAATCTTGGTGATCTCTGGATTGTGCTGAACAAAGTAGGTCGTATCTATTGGCCAAAAGTCGGCCTCAAACCATGTGACTTTGCCCGCCGATCCTTTGCGACCAACCACAATACCGGGACCTTGGACCAAAGCAACATTATGAAATCCATCACTCCCATTTGATCCTGCTACGGAAATATTTCCCGTCTCTACACGGGTCGCGCGCGGAAGCGCTTTGCCATATTCGAGCGTGAGGAGGTCGCCCAATTTTGTTGGAAGCCATCTCATTCTTCCAACTCCACCATCAGCTTCTCCAACCCTGACACCACCTCGCGGTAGTCGCCCAGCACCTCAACCACCAATTCACGCGGGTCTTCATCGCTTATCTTTTCCGCCACGCGTGGCTTCCATTGGCCCGCGCCGAGATTGTAGTCGACTTCGCCCAGCTTCTCGCGGGTTGTCCACCAACAGGTCGGCTCTTCGGTGCTATGGGGCAATAGAGTATTGGCCTCCAGCCCCGGTGGTCTGGCGAAGCCGCTGACCTTGTAGGCCTTCCATTGCGTCAGTAGGTCGGGAATATCGTTCTTTTCCGGTGTTTCCACGCGCCCGCCGCCCGAAACCTTGTCTGGGTCGTAGCCATCGTTGCGCACTTCGTAAAACCATACATTGTCCACTCGCTTTGCCGATTCAGACGCGGGTTTGCGGAATACCAGTACGGCGGTCTTGACGCCGGCATAGGGCTTGAACACACCGGCCGGCAAGCTGACGACGGCGAGCAGGTCGAAATCATGGATCAGCTTCTTGCGGAGTTCCACGTGCGCAACTGTGGAGCCGAATAGCAGGCCCTCAGGCACGACTACTGCGCAACGGCCGCCAGGTGCAAGGTGCTGCATCATCAGCGAGAGGAACAACAGTTCGCTCTTCTTGCTGTTAGTGGGCAAGTCAGCGCGGATGGAATCCTTGGGTAGTTGGCCGGCAAACGGCGGGTTGGCCAGGATAACTTTGTAGCGGCGGCGCAAATCATCCTCTGTGAGGCCGCCCATGTCTGACAGAGAGTTTGCCCGCTTAAGCTTGGCATGGCGAATGCCATGAAGCACGAGGTTCATCATGCTGATGCGCATCATCTGGCGCGACACATCGGTGCCGTACACCGAAGCTTCCAGCAGGCTCCAGTCTGGAATCTTTTCGCCCGCACCCTTCCTGTAGGTTTGCAGGCGCGGCATTTCAGACTTTAGCTCGGCAAGAGTTTTCCCCTTCCTCTCCAGCCAGTCCTCTCCGTAAATTGGGTATTCGCTGACGTGGTCAGAATATTTTGCCAGCATAAAATCGACCGCGTCGATCAGAAAACCAGCGGTCCCCATCGCCGGGTCAAACAGAGAATCACCGATATCCGGGTCCACCATTTCCACCAT
>CAISDR010000099.1 GCA_903884125.1 uncultured bacterium | reverse complement strand
CTTGGCGCACAAGGCCAATGCCTTGTGCGTGGATCAGCCAGCGCTGATGTAATGGCGATCAACTTTGTGTCCAAGGCAGCCAGCGGTGCCGTCGTCCCACCCGCGGCCGGGCGGGCTTTCGGGCTGATGCATGCCCGGTTTGGCCGTCTGGCCTGGTCCCAACTGGTTTCGCCGGGCGAAGTTCTGGCGCGCACCGGGTTCAAGGCAACGCGCGCCAGCGCCCGATCCTTTGCCGCCGGTGGGGCGACACTACTGGCAGATCCGCTTAGCCGCGCCGTCTTCGGACGGTTTGATGGCACCAGCCGGGCTGAGGGTGAATTGGTGCAGCAACCGGAGCTTGCCGCGACCCTGGAACAAATTCGGCTCAAAGGCGCGCTGGCCCTGACACGTGGTCCCCTGGCCGAAGCGATAGCCGGCGCGCCGATGGCCGCAGATGGCAATGCATTCAATATCGAAATTGCACCTGCGGTCGCATCAAATGGCGGCGGTGATCCGGTATATCAATCGGTTACCGGTGCCAATACGGCGCCTGAACTGTCGGGAACCGCATTTGTAATCGCTGGCCGCTATGGCGACGCGGTAGCCTGTGGTCTGACTATGGGACAGCCCTTCGGCACCAAACGCATGGTGGGTAGTTTGGGTTTTGCCTTTGCCACGGCGGCAAATACGCGCCTTGCCAGCGTGATCCAAGGTGGAACCCGGACGCGATTTGTCGGGGCAGCGGCAGGATCGACGGCTGTCACCGCTCTGAGTCAGATTTATAATGGCGCGATAAACGGAACGTCGCTTGCAGGCCTGCTTGCAACAAACAAGGCATCAGGCGAAGAACCGGCGCATGCCATTTATTGTCCGTCGGGCCTGCCCGACAGCGATGGTCCATGCACAGCCGAAGCGGATCCGCGTGGCGCCGGACTTGCCGTTGCTGCATTGCGAATGCCCTGAAGCCAGCATAATGGATTCGGTATCGCGTATATTAAGGCCGCCATCCCCGCGCGGTCAGGTGGAGGCGTTTCGTGCCATGGATGTCATGCGCGAGGCGAATGCGCTTGCCGCGGCCGGGCGCCGAATCCTGCATCTTGAAGTTGGTCAGCCTGGCACCAAAGCACCGGCACTTGCGCTGGCAGCGGCAAAAGCTGCTTTGGACAATGATACGCTTGGCTATACCGATGCGCTCGGCCGTGGAGCTTTGCGCGTGCGACTGGCTCAGCATTATCGCGAAACCTATGGGCTTGATATTTCGCCTGACCGTTTTGTGATCACAACCGGATCATCAGCAGGATTCATACTGGCCTTTTCGGGCTTGTTTTCAGCGGGCGAGGGGTTGGGCGTTGCCGTGCCGACTTATCCAGCCTATCGCAATCTTTTGCAGGCGCTGGATATCAGAATGATTGGCATGCAAGGTCAGGCGGCTGATCATTATCAGCCAACCCGTACCCTGATCATGGACGCAAAAGCCCGCCACGACGAATTACGTGGCATCATGATAGCCAGCCCGGCAAATCCGACTGGTTCGATGCTTGGCCGTGATCAGTTGCGCCAGGTGGCTCAGACCTGTGCCGAACTTGGCCTGACCCTGATTTCAGACGAAATCTATCATGGGCTGACCTATGATCAGCCAGCCGTCTGCGCGCTGGAATTCGATGACGAAGCAATCATCGTCTCAAGTTTTTCAAAATATT
>CAISDR010000098.1 GCA_903884125.1 uncultured bacterium | reverse complement strand
TATCCAATATCCCCAATCTTGCGCAACGGATCGAGGCGGCATTGCCGCCGTTTGTTTTTTCAGATGCTTGCCGGACCAGCATTCGTCTCAATTACCATGGTGATTCATCGGGCGTTCGCGGCGCGGCCTGGCTGTGGCCCGAGGTTGCCTGAGATCCGGTCCCTTTGATATCGATCAAGGGAATATCATGCATTTGCGCTAATATACCCATGCGAAGCCGCCCCCAAGGCATGTCCCGACTGCCACACTCTGCCGCGGACCATCGGTTACAAATTGAAATCAGACGATAAAATGCAATCCGAGATTTATGCCGATGGACCGGATATCGGGCGGATCACCGCCATTCATGGCCCGGTCATGGATGTGGCATTCCGGTCTGGCATCCTGCCGCCAATTGGCACAGCCCTGAAAATTCCCCACAGGGGCGGCCAGCGGATTGCGGAAATAACGGGGCATGTGGGTTCCGACAATGTGCGTGCGGTTGCCATGGGACCGATGGCTGGTCTTGCGCTGGGTGATCTGGTGCATGTCACGCGACAGGCTATCGAGGTGCCGGTCGGTATCGGTGTACTGGGCCGGGCCCTAGATGTATTGGGGCAACCCATTGACGGGCTGGGGCCTTTGCCTATGGACCTTGAACGCTCAAGCATTCATCGCGCGGCACCACGCCTTGATCTGCAAGATCGGGTCGACCAGCCATTTCTGACCGGTATCAAGGTCATCGATCTGCTGGCGCCGCTTCCCAAGGGTGGTAAGGCTGGCATGTTTGGTGGTGCAGGTGTTGGCAAGACGGTCCTTCTGATGGAACTGATCCGCGCCACCCATGTCCGTCATTCCGGCTTTGCGGTGTTTGCCGGGATTGGTGAGCGCTCCCGCGAAGGTCTGGAACTTCTCGACGATCTGAAAAATGGCGGCGTGCTGGATTCGACCGCCCTTGTTTTCGGTCAGATGGGGGAGACGGCTGGTGTTCGCTGGCGGGCGGGCCTGACAGCGTTGACCATCGCGGAATATTTTCGTGATCAGATGCGCCGCGATGTCCTGCTAGTAATCGATAATGCTTACCGCTTTGTACAGGCAGGCGCCGAGGTTTCAACAATGCTTGGACGTCTGCCATCCCGTGCCGGGTATCAGCCGACGCTGGCCGCTGAAATTGCCCAATTGCAGTCGCGGATAGCCTCCGTCGGCGGCGTGGCTGTGACAGCAATTCAGGCGGTCTATGTGCCTGCCGATGATTTCACTGATCCGGCAGTGGCCGAGACTTTTGCCCATCTGGATGCATCAATTGTTCTTTCACGTGAAATGGCCGCCGAAGGTCTTTACCCGGCAGTTGATCCTTTGAGTTCGACGTCGAGTCTGCTCTCACCTGATGTTGTGGGTACCCGGCACTATGAAACTGCCGAGGCCGTACGCGCCATTCTGGCACGTAACGCCGAGTTAAAGGAAATCATCGCCTTGCTGGGGCTTGATGAATTGAGCGCTGATGACCGCCAGGCGGTGCATCGTGGCAGGCGGCTCCAACGGTTCCTGACCCAGCCGCTTGGGGTGACACAGGCATTTTCCGGACTGGCCGGTGCTTCTGTGTCACTTGATGCAACAATTGACGGGGCGCGTGCCATTCTGGATGGGGCCGCCGATCATCTTTCGGAACAGGCGCTATACATGATCGGTGCTTTTGATCCGCAACCATCGGCTTCTGTGGGTCGATCATGACAGATCTTCGATTGACATTGGCGTCAACTGACAGGGTGCTTGTTGACGCCATCCAGGTCATTCAGATTTATGCCGAAGACGGGTCGGGCAAATTTTCGCTGGCGCGGGGACATGCGGATTTCTTTGCTTTGCTGGAACCCTCGGTCCTGTCCTGGCGCGAGATAAATGGCAGACAGTGTTTTGCCGCCGTGAACGACGCAATACTGTATCTGGAATCAGGACACGTTCAGGTACTGGCCCGTGAAATTGTTCTGGGTGACCACCCGCATGACCTGCTTGGCGGGGTTATTTCGGCACGGCTGCGCAATCAGGCAGAAGCGGAAAAAGCCGCGCGTGCCACCCTGGCGATGGAAGATGCGGTGCGCCGTCGCATGCATACACTGGCGAGACATTCGTGATGGATATACCCGATCCGCTTGAACAGGCATTGATCCGCGCAAGGCGCGATCCGGTAAAACCGCCCGGTCTGGGACGCATGATCGCCTGGACCGGCCGTCTGGGGTGGAGTCTGGTGATGCCGATTGTCGCTGGCGCGCTGGGCGGACGCTATATTGACCATCTGATTGGACATGGCGTGATGTTTTCCGCCGGACTGATTTTCCTCGGCGCGGTGATTGGTTTTCGCCTGATGTGGTTTGAACTGCGCGGTAAGGGTGAATGAATATGCCTTTACTCGACATTGCCGGCCTTTTGTCTGGTGCCGTGCTTGGCTACATTGACCTTTGGCTGCTGTACTATCAGCTCCGATGCGCTTCAGCCTGGCTGGTATTTCTGCCCAGACTAACAGCGGCGCTCGGCCTGTTTGCGCTGATTATTCTTTTTGGCGGCGCGCCTGCGGCCATCGGTGCACTGATCGGGTGGTCGCTCATTCGCCATATGGCGATCAGTCGGGAATGGGTCCAATGATTGCCAACCCGCTGAATGATCCTGTGATGTTGAGTGTCGGACCAGTTTCGATAACCATTTCCGTTGTGACCACCTGGGTCATTATGGCCGGTGTCACCACGGTGGGCACTCTGGTCAGTCAGTTGTCAAAGCGCAACACGCTGGCACAGGAAGGGTTGATGGCACTGGTTGACGTTATAAATCAGGAAGTCAGTTCCGCGCTTGGTGTGCCTGCCGCAAGGCTTCTGCCTTTTTTAGGGTCTCTGTTTGTTTTTGTGGCGGCGGCCAATCTTTCAAGTCTGGTACCCGGTGCCGAAGCACCAACCGCCCGGCCCGAGACAACTGCGGCCCTGGCACTGATTGTCATGGGTGCGGTGCAGGTGATCGCCGTTCAACGCCATGGATTTCGTGGCTATTTCAATCACTTTCTTCAGCCGTATCCGCTATTTTTACCGCTGAACATCTTAGGCGAATTCACCCGCGTATTGTCGCTGATGATGCGTTTGTTCGGCAACATGATGAGCCATGGTGTCGTGATTGCCATTTTGCTGTCGATTGTGGGATTTCTGGTCCCGATCCCATTCATGGCACTGGGCGTCATGATCGGTCTGGTGCAAGCCTATATCTTTACCATGCTCGCATCGGTCTATATCGCCGCTGCAATTCAGGAAGAGGAGCGTTAGAATATGTCTATCGAAATGCTGTCCATTATCGGTGCGGTGATCGCCGTCTGTTTCGGGGCAATCTTCCCGGCACTGGCCGAAGGGCGCGCGGTTGCCGCGGCATTGGAGGGGATTGCGCGACAGCCTGATGCGGCCCCGACGATTTCGCGCACGTTGTTTGTCGGTCTGGCGATGATCGAAACCATGGCAATCTATTGTCTGGTTGTCGCGCTGCTATTGCTGTTTGCCAATCCCTTTGTCGGTCATGCCTGATGCATTTCAGCTTTGAAACACTGGCGCTGCAGCTGATCAATGTTCTGGTCCTGATGTGGCTGCTTAATCGCTATGTTTTCAGACCGCTTGGCCAGCGTCTGGCTGAGCGGCGCAATGTCATCGCTGACGCCGAGCAGAAGCTGCAGGCGCAGGTGGAACGCACAGCAGCGATTCAGGCACAGCTTGATGCAGCACACGCTGAAAATGAGCGGTTAAGGCTTCAGGCGCTGGCCGACAGCCGGAACGAAATTGCCGGCGAACGGCAGTCCGTTCTCAATGCCGCGCAGGCGGAAGGCCGAAACATCATCGCCCGGGCGGGTGCGCAGGCTGGCGAAATTGAACGCGCTGCTGCGGCACGGATCGAACGTCAGGCCATGGACGCGGCACTGGATACCACGCGCAGTCTTTTCCGGGAACTTTCGCCAGCTTTACTAGATCAGGCCTATCTTGAACAGGCCAGGGCATGGCTTGCAGAAAATCCGCTGCCTGAAGGTCAGGTCCGGATTCAGATTGCTGAAGCAAAGTTTCGGAATGACTGGCAGGCACTGGTTCCCGGCGCTGAAATAATCATCGAGCCCGAACTTGTCGCCGGTTGCATCATTGACATGGGCAGCCGCCATTTTGGATTTAATATCCGTGACCGTATCAACGCGATTGCAGAGCGGTTGTTCCATGAATGATCAGGCTGCAGAAACTTCATCCCGCTGGCGCCTGCGTCTGGCACAGGCGGTAGCCAACAGTTCCGGCCCATCCCTGAGCGAGGTTGGCCGGGTACGTGAAATGAATGATGGCGTGGTCGTTGTCGAAGGATTGACACGCGCGGCATCGGAAGAAATGCTGACAATAGACCAACCGGGCGGGCCGGTAAGCGCATTGGCGCTAAGCCTTAGTCTGAATGAAGTTCGATGTCTGGTGCTGGGCGATGAGGCAGGCATTGCCGCAGGTGCCGCCGTTCGTCGAACTGGTCAAGTATTGAAAGTACCCGTCGGCGATTCGCTTCTGGGACGGGTCATCGGCCCAATGGGCACACCACTCGATGGGGGTGGTCCAATTGTTCCAGGCGATCACTGGCCAGCTGAACGCGAGCCGCTGACCATTGCCGATCGTGCCCATGTGTGCCGTCCCCTGGAAACCGGCCTTCTGGCTATTGATGCATTATTGCCGCTGGGTCTGGGGCAGCGTCAGCTGATCATCGGTGATCGGCGCACCGGTAAAACCACACTGGCGCTTGAAGCGATGGTCGCCCAGTCGCTGCGTGGTGTAATTGTGATTTATGCAGCGATTGGTCAACGGGCCTCGGCCACAGCCAATGCCATCGAACACTTGCGGCAATTTGCCGATTTTTCAAACGTTCTGGCAGTGGTGGCCGGACCTGATGATAGCGCCGGATCACAATGGCTGCTGCCATTTGCAGCAACGACCATGGCTGAATACTGGGTCTCCCACGGTCGTGATGTGCTGATCGTTTATGACGATCTGGTCAAACATGCCGCCGTTCATCGGCAGGTGTCTTTATTGTTGCGGCAGGCCCCCGGACGTGAGGCTTTTCCCGGCGATATTTTTCACCTTCATGCCCGATTGCTGGAACGTGCCGGTCAGGTATCAGCATCAAAAGGTGGCGCGAGCCTGAGTGCGCTGCCGATCGCTGAACTGCAGGCCGGTAATCTGACGGCCTATATTCCAACCAATCTGGTTTCGATTACAGATGGTCAGATTTTGATGGATGCCAAGCTCTGGCAATCCGGTCAACGCCCGGCGATCAATATCGGACTGTCGGTCTCGCGCATCGGAGGCAATGCCCAAAGTCCCGCCTTACGCAAGGGGGCAGGCCAGATCCGGCTGGATTATGCGCAGTTTCTGGATCTTGAATCATTTGCCCGATTTGGTGGAGCTATGGAGGCTGATGCGCTTTTGCGACTGGAACATGGCAAGCGTATCCGCGCTGCAATGGTACAAAAACCTGGCAAGCGTCTGAGCCAGGCCGGTACGCTGGCGATTTTGCGTGCGATTACGTCAAAGGCAATTGACAGGCTGCCTATTGATCAGGTCGGCGCATTCCGTGAACAATTGAACTTAGCTGTTGGTGATAGGACGCCGGCAATTCCGGCAGCAATTGCCGCTGGTGATACGCTGAGTGATGAAATGGCAATCAGTCTCGATCAGTTGATCTCCAATCTTTTGCCATGATTGCAATTGACAAACTAATCAGCCATCGGGCTTCCCTTTATGGGTTTGGACGCGTTGCCCGTGCTTTGCGAACCATGGCGGCGGCGCGTTTGCATCAGGCGCATCAGGCGCAGATTGTAGCTGACCTTCAGGTTCAGACGCTTTTTCAGATCATCGCTCGATTGGGCGGCATAGATGCGCCATGCCCCAGCCTGCCACCCTTTGTGATTGTTGTTGGACCCGAACATGGATTTACCGGAAATATGTCAGCCCGGTTGCTTGACGAGGCAGCAGGCATGCAGCCCGGCGATTTCCTATTGGTCGGTGCCGCGTTGGTTCGCGAGGCAAGGATTCGGAGGTTTGAAGCAGGAACGCTGTCGCTTGCCGCTCATATCAAGGCGGCGCGGATCACCGCCGATCAGGTGAATGCAGAAATCTCAACGCGCGCAGACTCGCGCCCGGTCGGCATTCTGGCCGCAGATCCTATGACCCTGCAACTGACATATCAGCGCCTGTTCCCGGTTCAGATTAAGCCGCTTGACCACAAGATTGCACCGCTAATCCACCTACCTGCCCGTGATTTGATCCCTGCGTTGACCATGCGATATCGCCGCGCGATTGTTGATCGGGCGATTATCGGGGCCATTGCTGCCGAAAACCGCGCCCGGCGGCAACGGCTGGACAATGCGCTGGACGGTGTGGACGAAAGACTGGATCAACTTGACCGCGAACTGGCTCGCGCGCGTCAGGACGCCATTACTGTCGAACTTGGGGATCTGATCGGGGGTATTATCTCGGCTGCGTGACACCAGCATGGCCTTTGAACCGGGATGCGGACCTGTTAGACATGTCCAACCGCATTTAGTAATTGAGGATAGACCATGACCACCAATACCCCGGCATTTGATATGTATGACGGCACTGTGCCCGGCATTCTGCAGACCCTTAAAGGGTTGTCAGTCGTACTGGCCAAGGCCGAAACGCATTGTACGGAACGCAATATTTCAAAGGATGTGGTACTGGCCTATCGCCTTGCGCCTGACATGTTCCCGCTGGTCCGGCAGGTTCAGATCGTGACCGATCAGGCCAAGGGCATGGCCGCCCGCCTTTCGGGCCGCGAACTTCCGAGCTATCCAGATACCGAGACAACATTCGAGGAGTTGCAGGCGCGCATCGCCAAAGTGACGGGTTTCATCAATTCAATCGACCGCAGCGAGATTGATGGTTCACATGCAAAGCAAATCCATTTGAAACTGGGTGCGCGCGAGATGACCTTTTCCGGTGCGGCCTATGCTTTTCAGTTCGTGCTGCCGAATTTCTATTTCCACGCGGCAACGGCCTATGACATTTTGCGACATGCAGGTGTGGTGCTGACGAAGGCGGATTTTCTGGGCGCTACCGAGGCCTGATTTGCGCCTCGTTTCTCTAGCAGGTTATCGACATGTCACATCAGGCGCTGGGGCAGGCATTTCTGGGAACGCTGGTTCACACCCCCAGCCGGGATCAGGTGGAATGCATCCATTCTGCCCTGGTTCTGGTCGATCCCGTTGGCGCAATAACCGCGGTTCTGCGGCCCGGCGATGACGGGTATTCCGATAATCTTGAAGCCCATGCACAAAACAGTACTTTGATACGAACACCAGATGGCAACTTCATATTGCCGGGGCTGGTTGATCTGCATGTCCATGCGCCCCAATGGCCGCAATTGGGACAGGCGCTGGATGTGCCGCTGGAAGTCTGGTTGCAGAAACATACTTTCCCGCTGGAAGCGCGATATTCGGATATTGCGTTCGCGCGCAAAAGCTATGAAGCGCTTGTGGACACACTTGTGGCAAATGGCACAACAACAGCGATGTATTTTGCAACCATTCACCTGCCTGCCAGTCAGCTGCTTGCAGAGATATGTCTGGCAAAAGGACAAAGGGCGCTGGTAGGTCGGGTTGCGATGGACGATCAGCGCGAGTGTCCTGATTTTTATCGTGACGCTTCAGCCGAAATCGCAACAGATGAAACGCGGGCATATATCGAATTTGTTCGAACCTTGCCGGGCAATGAATCAGGCCGCGTGATGCCGGTTGTGACCCCGCGTTTCATTCCAGCCTGTAGTGACCAGTTGCTGGAAAATCTTGGCGTGGTGGCGCGTGAATTCGAGTGTCATGTTCAGACGCATTGTTCTGAGAGCGATTGGGAACATAATTTTGTGCTGGATCGTTGTGGCCAGTCGGATACCGCGGCATTGGATGGATTTGGTCTGCTGTCGCGACGGACGGTTCTGGCGCACGGCAATTTCCTTAGCGATGACGATCTTGCCCGTATTGCCAGCAAGGGATCGGCGGTCGCCCATTGTCCGTTATCTAATATCTATTTTTCGGATGCAGTTTTTCCGTTGGCACGGGCATTGCAAAAAAATGTCAATGTCGGTTTGGGCACCGATATTTCCGGTGGCCCCAGTCCTTCGATCTTTGATAATGCCCGACAGGCCCTTCACGGGGGTCGCTTTCTGGAAACTGGCGTTCACAGCGATATTTCGCGTTCGCATCGTGGACGTGGGGATTCTCGCATTTCGCCTGTAACGGCATTTTGGTTGGCGACGGCAGGCGGCGGCAGCGCTTTGGATTTGCCAATTGGCCAGTTTCAAACTGGGTTTCAGTTTGATGCGATCATCCTGGACCCATCGGCACCGGGTAGCAATCTTTTGATATCCGGCGATGAAGATCCCGTCACGCTGGTTCAGAAAATCATATACGCGGCTTCCCGTTCGAATGTCTCACAGACATGGATCGGGGGGCAGTTGGTATTTGCAAGCCGATCATTGCATAGCAGAGCACATTGAATTGTTCCCCGGTTGGCGACGGGAGATTTGTCCGCCTATGGGTTTAAGGTGTGGGTGATGACACCGAAAGAGAAGCAGGATCTGCAAATGTTGATTCTGCAGATAAATGGTCGCGATGCGCTGGCATTATCGGGTGCCATGGGCCGGATCGGCCGCGCGCTGGGCTTTCATGCCATTTCATTCAGTCGATATGGCGCCGGACTTGGGGCAAAACACCCAAAGGGGCTGCATCTGGGAACGATGCCAGGCGTCTGGGTCGATCATTATCTGGCGTCGGGCTATGCTGAAATCGATCCTGTTGCGCATGCGGCGGTCACGGCAAAGCGGCCCTATACTTGGGGGGCGGTAAAACAAGGCGTTGTGACACGTTTAGCCCGCATGGTGTTACTGGATGCAGCTGATGCAGGTCTTGTTGATGGCGTCGTCATCCCACTTAAATTACCGAACGGCCGTCTTGATGTGCTTTCAGCCGTCGCAGATCACAGCAACTTTGATCCAGACATAATCGAACTGCTGGAACTGCTTGCCGATGCGGTGCGCACATTGAGTGAGGATTTTGTTCCCGATCCGCGGCGGGGGCGGGATCTTGAACCGCTTACCGCCCGAGAACGTCAGGTCCTGCAACTGGTATTGATCGGTAAGACCAACAAGGAAATCGGGCAATTGCTTGGTGCCTCGGAACATACGATTGCACGGCATATCGCGTCCGTACTGGGAAAATGGCCAGCAGCCAACCGGCGGGCAGCCGCTTACCTTGCTGCCCGCTATGGCCTGATTGACATGTAGTCTTCGTCAGGCGACCACTCGGTGGTCGTCATTACCTACTTTGGACCGAGCCTTTTCGGTGTCAATCCACAAAGCCAGATCGTCCGGGTTGGTAAGCTGTATTAATATCGGACCTGTCCGCTTGTTCAGGTTTCGTGAAAAACGCAGGGTCTCAAGGGAAATTTTCAAAGACCATGCTGAAATCATCTCGCCATTTGATTCGTAAGTCGGACCAAGTCGTTCCAGGCCGGGCCATATCATCGACGTTCGGGCGGCGGCTTCTTCGTCTGCTACAAATATGATTTTTGTATGGCCACGCAACATTGCCAGTTCGACCAGCGCCAGCGAGATATTGCGGAAAATCCGACTGGCCTGACCGGGGGACCGCTTGGCCATGTCAACGGCCAGACGTGACCATTCGCCCAAATCGGGACCATGCGGGGAGCCCCCTGAGCACAGGTGGGGGAATATTTCCGGCATCATGTGGCGGGCGGATGTATCAATATACCGGAAGCAACCGTCCACTTTCGGCCTGTTAGCATTGATATCAATTGAAAGCGCATAGATCGCGTCGTCGTGATCAAACTGATCAATTTCAGTGCGACCGTCATTGGGCAGGTCCCAGCCACGCTCGACAATGAAGGTCGCATATCGCAATTCGAACATCGATTCCAGATAGTCGCGATAGATATGCCGCTGTTGTGGACCCACCAGATGAATCATTGAATTGCCCCGAATAAGGCCGCGCCAAACGGCGGGCGTTGCTTTTCTCGGGGGATCATCCCGATCGGGACTACAGGGTTAAATGGTCAGACTTGACTATTTCACAGCTATTTTTCTGCCAGTTGGGCATCAAACCGCAATAGCGTTTGAATTATATTTCAATTAACATGATCGTTCTCGTGCTCTGGAGCGGTCAAAATGATCTGCAAAAATCCTGGCGATGTCGTTTCCCCACCTGCATGCGAGCTGATATTTCTTGCAACAAGAGCATATGCCGAACCCATAGGAATTACCGGCACCGAGCTTGTTTTCAGGTCTGACATTCATCAGCGTATCTTGAACGATGGTCCGCATTATCAGGAGTTCACCCAGAAAATTGCGTCCCTACAGTCGGGAACCGGGGGCCGATCAGCACCTGAGCGACTTAGAGAGGTAATGAAGCTGGCGGATGAGGCCATGGAGCAGATCGGCAATGTCACAAAAATGCCTTTGACAAATGTCCCAGCTTCTTCGGCTGTGCTCGATAAATACGGTCAGCAGGATGCCACCCAGGGCATGTTATTTGCGGGGGTTACACTGGCAAAAAGCCTGGCGTCACTTCCCGGCTGGCGCGAAAAAATAGAGCTTTGCCTGCGGATTTTGAGCACCTCGGGTTTTGAACCTGTGATTGCCATGACGGATCAGATTTTGTCAGAATTGTTCCGAATTCGTCCTGCTGCGGATCTGCTTTTCGCAGGCGAGACTGATGTTGCTGTCGCATCTCGCATCTGCCTGGCGATCGCCGGTGATACCGAAGCGCAGGGATACCTGACCAAGGCGTCACTGGCATTGCAATGGGTCGCGGCAATTCAGGCGCGCAAAATGCCTCGGATCTTTGCGGCTTGCCATGGTCGCCTGAAAGAGATGCTTGAGTCACCCAGGCCGCTGGCTCGGAACGATACGCCCCGTGAATGGAGCCTGATTGTCAACCTTCGTCGCCGCATCGGGGCGCTGCCGGATCTTGATTCCCATAAGGATCTGCGTGGCCTTTTATCCCGACGGGCAAACAGTCTGATCGCATCGCCAAAACTTATGGAACTGCTGGCGCAGGAATATATGCACAGCCGTCGCATCATGCTGGTCCTGCGTCTGTTGAATGAAGTATCCGAACCACAGGCAAAGGCGAAACTGCTGACGGTCATCAATGATCTTTTCGAAACCCTTGATGTTCGAAGGGATATGACAGGATCGGATACCAAGGAAATCGCCGCCGCTTTTGAAAGTATAATTGCCGCGATTTCGGCATCGCAGGATATAGCCCCCTCGCGAAAGAACGCATTTGTTGCGGCGCTAAAAGCAAAGGCTAATCCGGCCAGCCCGCAAACTGCTGCAAACAAGCGCCAAAATGACCGTACAGCCGGTGGTCCAGATGATTTTATCGTGATCGACGGGCAGAAGATAAAACTGAAGAACTGGTCGCCCCAAGGGCTGCTGTTTGGACCGTTCAACGGCTACGCGGCACTGGGTGACAAGCTGACGATTACAGTTTTGATCCGCCAGCCATTCCTTACCGCAAATTATGAAGTGGACGCTGAAGTAGTCCGGATCATTGATGGCATCATTGCCGTTCGATACAAGTTCAAGGATCGGGCTGCAGAACAGAAAGTGCGCGCCTTTTTTTCTTGATCTGCAATATCGAGAAAGGTGCCTTTAAGAACATCTATTTGCTATTCGGGGCCGTTGAAAATGCCAGGCATGATCATAAAGCCGGGAATTTTTTTCACGCGATCCGTCCAGCGCCGGATTGCCGGATAGGGCAGGCGGGAAATGCCGCCTTCTTCTGAAAGCATCACATAGGGAAAACATGCAATATCGGCGATGGTTGGAAGCACGCCTGGGCAAAGCCAACCATCGTTTTCCTGCTCGGAAAACCAGAGGGTCTCATCCAGAATCTGAAAAAGGCGATGAGCCTGTCGCCGCACTTGTTCAGCATCCATGTCATAAAAAAAGGAATCATGCAGCCGGGCTGCGCCAGCCGCGCTGGTTATTGCATCGGCAAACGAAAGCCACATGTTGACGCGGCCCATCTGCACGGGATCACGCGTTGGATACCATGTTTTGCTTTCGTCAAACTTTGATGCCAGATAGATCAGAATTGCGTGGGAATCCCGCAGGCAAAAATTATCTTCGACCAGCACAGGCAATTGGCCCAAAGGGTTTATCGCCAAAAACCAGTCTGACTTATGTTCGCGACCTGGATAAAAATCCAATGGTATGCTTTCGAACGGAACGCCCAGGATTTTCATCAATAGCCGGACTTTGTAGCAGTTTCCGGAAATTTCGTAGTCATAAAGTTTGATCACGGGGTAATCCCACTCCTGACGTCTATTGACCGAAAGGCCAAAGTTAGACGCGCGTTTTCCCGACGCGAAATCTCAATCCAGTCTTTGTGCGTCAGGTAACCGCCCCAGAGACTGTGGATTGCAACAAACCGCTGGTCCATGGGCTGCAACAGGTAATGGATTGGAATGTGCTGATCGTGGTCACGCCAGATCCAAGCGTCAATTGGCTGTGCTATTTTCCCCAGGGCGTCGAGCACTTCAGACAGACCAGCTTGCAGGATATGGGACCGCAGCGTGATCCCGTCTGCAAGGGGGAGTTCCGGCATCTGAGGGATTGAGTCTTTCAAAGGAACAAAGGTCCAGATCAGACCATATTTTTCTGCACCCCGGAATCTAGTCACCTGAAGATTTTCGGCCGGCGTTTGGTCGGGATGTGCCGGAATATGAATACACTGTCCGGTGCCCGTTGCGAATTTCCAGCCATGATACCTGCATTGCAGGCTCTCGCCCAGGTTGAGGCCGATGCTTAGCCTGACGCCCCTATGGGGACATCGATTTTCCCAGACATGTACCTGGCCAATGTGATCGCGCCACACTGCCAGTTCATGACCTAAAATCTGGGATTGAGCCACATGACCGGCTACCAGTTCCTGTGTTCGGCAAACCGGGTACCAACGATGCTCGGTCGTCATTGCGCAACCACGTCGCTGTTTGCTGCATCGTCCGGAAAAATCGTACCATAGCGCACACCCTTGTCCCGCAGCCAGCGCCGATAGGTCCAGGAAGACGTATCGGCTCGCGCTGATAGTTCAACCATAGGACCGAGCGGCAGGCGTTTTGGAATCTGATTTTCCAAAATCGGTTTGTCCTGCGAGAAAATCAATTGCTGAAAGGCCGCAATTTCCTTGTCTTCATGTTCGTCGTCGAGAACGCTCACCATCAGGTGTGCGATCACCCGTTCTTCGGAACAGGGCTGGATCATGATGCCGATAATATCCTGTCGGCTGGGGTCGCCAGGATTTGCCTTGTACAAAACCGCGCAATAGGGGTGGGGAACCCGATACACGTAACTCACATCCGCGCCGCTTTTTGCAATAAGAGAGGCCAGTGGCTGAAATGCCCAGCATTCGGTAGCCAGTACCTCGCTTGTGGTGCTGGTTACCTTATACGGCTTTACCTCCGTATACGGTTCGATGCCAAGGTAATTGGTGTGAACATAGGCAAAGTGGGCAAGATCCAGAAAATTCTCGACCGCGCGCGG
>CAISDR010000097.1 GCA_903884125.1 uncultured bacterium | reverse complement strand
GCCCTGCCCTGGCTGGGTGTGGACCCGGTGGTGATCGGTTCAGAAATTGTTCTGGCGCTGCAGACCATCGTCTCGCGCCAGATCGACATCAGCACAGAACCGGCGGTCGTGACGGTTGGATTGTTGCAGGCGGGCAATCGCGAAAACATCATTCCCGACAAGGCCTATATGAAAGGCACGATCCGGGCCTTTGACGAGGAAATGCGTGCCGACATCAAGCGGCGGCTGGTGCTGACAGCGACCAAGATTGCCGAGGCTTCCGGTGCAAAGGCGACTGTCACTTTTGACGGTGTTGATTACGGTGTAACCGTCAATGATCCCGCCCTGACCGAAATGATGCTGCCGTCGCTGGAGCGTGCAGCACCTGGCCATGTCCAGATGACGGCCAAGATGATGCCGTCAGAAGATTTCAGTGAATTTTCCAAAAAAGTACCGGGCATGTTTTTTTATCTGGGCGTGCGCCCGGAAGATTCTGGCAAAGTTGCGGTCAATCATTCTCCGCGGTTTTTGCTGAACGAAGCAGGCATGGAAAGCGGCATCCGGGCGATGGTCCAGGTGACGCTGGATTATCTGGCCGCAAAATAGCGGCAATGACGTAAGGAAAGGTCGAAAATCAATGGCAATCAGTCTTACCATCAACGGGCAGGCAGTTCAGGTAACCGCCCCCGCTGAAACGCCGCTTTTGTGGGTCTTGCGCGATGAACTGATGCTGACCGGCACCAAATATGGCTGCGGCATCGCCCAGTGCGGTGCCTGCACCGTCCATATCAACGGTCAGGCAACCAAATCCTGTCAGACGCCGGTTGGATCTCTTGACGGCATGGCGATCACCACCATTGAACAGTTTGGTGGTAATCATCCGTTGCAGTCTGCCTGGGTACGCCACGACGTACCCCAGTGCGGCTATTGCCAGTCAGGACAGATCATGGCAGCGGCGGCATTGTTGTCCCATACGCCTAAGCCAACCGATGCGGATATTGATGCCGCCATGGCTGGCAATATCTGTCGGTGCGGAACCTATCAACGTGTGCGTGCCGCGATCAAAGACGCTGCCGGTAATCAAGGCTAGATGGTGAAACCAATGAACGCACATACCCCCAAATCTGATATTACCAATAAATCATCCGACCTTACCCGCCGCAGTTTTGTCGTGGGTGCGGCAGCGGTCGGCACCTCGCTGCTGGTTGGTTGTTCGCAGGCAGATATTCTGAGCACGGGCTCTAGTGTCAAAGTGGGTGCCTTTGGTCCCTTCATCAAATTCTCGCCCGATGGCATGGTGACGATTGTTTCCAAGCATCTGGAAATGGGTCAGGGCAATCACGCGGGCCTTGCTGCCATTGTTGCCGAAGAACTGGATGCCGACTGGTCGAAAATTGTCATCGAACAGGCACCGGCCAATGCAAAAATTTACGGCAATGGTGCCCTGAACAATCTGCAGGGCACGGGCGGTTCCACCGCCATTGCCAATTCGTGGCTGCAACTGCGCAAGGCAGGTGCGGGTGCGCGCGCCATGATGGTCGATGCGGCTGCCAAAACCTGGGGGGTAAGTGCCGCCGAGATCAGTGTTGCTGATGGCGTGGTATCGCATCCATCGGGCAAGACAGCGGGTTTTGGTGAACTGATTGCAGCAGCCAGCCTGATCAAGCCACCTGCCGATCCCAAACTAAAATCACCGGCGGATTTCAAACTGATCGGCACCGACAAGGTCCGGCGCAAAGATTCAAAGGCCAAGTCAGATGGCACCGCGCGGTTCACCCAGGACGTGCATCTGCCCAATATGTTGGTGGCGGTCGTTGCACACGCGCCGCGATTTGGCGCGAAAGTGAAATCATACGATGCAACCGCTGCGCTGAAAATACCCGGCGTTGATCGCGTAGTTCAGGTATCAACCGGCGTTGCGGTTCTGGCCAGCAATACGTTTGCGGCAAAAACAGGTCGCGACGCCCTGAACGTCACCTGGGACTTTTCAAAGGCCGAACAGCGTTCATCCGAAGACCTTTTGACTGAATACAAGCGGATCGCATCGGGCGGTGTGGCCGAAATCAAGCCACAGCCATTCGAGATGAAGGGCGATGTGTCAAAGGTCAACGGTGAGACGCTTTCCGTTACATATGATTTTCCCTATCTGGCCCATGCCACCATGGAACCGATGAATTGTGTTGCCATGGTTGATGGGCGGTCCTGCAAACTGATCGGCGGATCCCAGATCCAGACACTGGATCAGCTGAACGCGGCCATGGTGGTCTATTCCCTGCCGGGCGCTGTTGAAATTGAAACGCTGTTTGCTGGCGGATCATTTGGCAGGCGCGGTAACCCGCCGTCCGATTACGTGGTTGAATGTGTGGAAATTGCCAAGCAGGTGGGCAGCAATCGCCCGGTCAAACTGGTCTGGACGCGCGAAGATGACATGATGGCAGGCCGCTATCGTCCGATGGCGCATCATGCAATTGATGTGAAGATCGGACCTGACGGCTATCCCCTGGCATGGCGGCACCGGATTGTCACGCAATCCATCATGAAAGGTGTTCCGGGCGCACCGGCCTTTGATAACACAACTGTCGAAGGGGCCATGGGCTCGCCCTATCTCAAGGCGATCCCCAATGTGGATGCGCAGGTCTATATGCCTGAAAACGGTGTAACTGTTTTGTGGTTCAGGTCGGTGGGGGCAACCCATACCGCCATGGCCATGGAACACACCATTGATCAGTTGGCCGCAAGGGCCAAGATCGATCCGGTGGACTATCGGCGTGCGCTTTATGCAAAAGCAGGCAAAGACGGCGAACGTCATCTGGCGGCGCTGAACCTGGCTGTGGCCAAGGCCAATTATGCAGGCCCGATCGAGCCGGGCTTTGCCCGTGGTGTGGCCGTGCATGAAAGCTTTGGGTCGGTGGTGGCTCAAATCGCTGAAGTCAGTCTGGTCAACGGTCAGCCGAAGGTACACCGTGTGGTATCAGCGGTTGATTGCGGGATAGCTGTTGCCCCCAATCAGATCGCCG
The DNA here is from genome assembly GCA_903884125.1 of uncultured bacterium. Taxonomy (GTDB): domain Bacteria; phylum Pseudomonadota; class Alphaproteobacteria; order CAISDR01; family CAISDR01; genus CAISDR01. Next base: position 8,275 of record CAISDR010000097.1, on the reverse strand, counting down.
CCCAGATCGAAGGGGCAACCTGCTATGGGCTGTCGGCTGCTCTTTTTGGCAAGATCACGATCCGGAATGGCGCACCGGTCGAGACCAATTTCGACGGCTATCGCGTTTTGCGTATGGACGAGGCACCCTTGGTTGAAACCCATATCGTGCCATCGGGCGAGGCACCTTCTGGGGTTGGCGAACCGGGCACACCGCTGATTGCACCGGCGGTTGCCAATGCATTGTTGGTGTTATCCGGCAAAGCTACAACTGCTCTGCCTTTTGTGTCTGCCTGACAGGCCTCCAGCACGGTTACGACGTGGGCGCCGATATATGGCGCCCACAGACCTTCCAACCCTGAATATCTGGTCAAATTTATCGGATATATTCCTGCTCTGTAAGTAGATTGTTAACCCTGACAGGCAAAGATGTCTCCCAAGTTGTTGACCAAACAACATGTTTGGGTATATCGTCAGGGCAGTCTTTTTCGAAGATCGGAATTTCCCTAACGCTTAGCTTGGCTTCGGGGAATTTCCAGCGCCCCGCTACCATGGGGCATATGTGGCATCAGTGTCGGGTCGACATAATTTCAACCCCGATACTGATCAAGCCCATATGCCGTGATCCTGGGTGGTGGGCAAGTCGACTAAACCGCCCGATGGCAGAAGGTCATAAGGGAAAAGTTCGCGTGAAAACCTATCCGATTTCCATTCTGCGTCATTTTTCTGCCGAAAATGTGGACCGATGTTGCCGTCATATCGCGCGCCGGCTGGCGGGGTTGTTTGCCGCAACGCTGATGGGTTTTGCCCTTTTTGCGGCGGGACCCCAGGCAATGGCCAAGGTCGGCGGCAATACCTTTGCCACCCCTTATGTCATTCCCCCGGGCGGCACGGTAGGGGCAATTTCCACACCGCCATCTTCGGGTGCTGCTGCCGCCTCTACCGGTTCGCTGACAACAATCGGCGGATCTCTTGAAACCGTAGGTGCGACCACCACGATCAATGAGCCGCTGGTGCCTGTGGTCAATTCATCGGCACAAACGGTTCCGGTTCAGGGTCAGACTGTCTGGTTTTCCTGGACACCAGCACAAAATACGACGGCGGTCATAACCGTCACATCCAATAACGGAAGCGCCTATCAATTCCAGCCTGTAGTGGCGATCTACAGCTTTGCTCCAGGGGTTGTGCCTTCAGTATCCGCAAACCTGGCCCATGCCACGAATTATTCGGTTTCGCCAAACCCGACAATCAATACCCAGTCTCCGGCAATAGGCACAGCCAATCAGAACAATCTCTATTTGCCGGGCATATTCCAGACAGTGGTGACGGTGACGGCACTTGCCAATGTCACGTATATGATTCAGGTCGACGGGGTATTGAATACGGCGTTCCCCTTTGTCGGTCAGGGTAATTTCACCTTTAATCTGCAAGTGGGGGCATCTAATACCACCGTTCCGGCGGTTGCCTTTCAGCCGCAGTCAGGCTGGTGGTATTGCCCGGGCGTTTCCGGCGTCGGCTTCGCCATGGAATTCCGCAATTCCGTGGCGCTGGTCAACCCGTCGAGTTTCTTTATGGCAACTTTTGTCTATGACGGGCTTGGGAACGCACGCTGGAGGGTGGGCTCGGGCCAGATGGTCTATACGGCCACCGCGATTGCAGCCCAGGCCCCAACACCCATTGGCGGTGTCTATGTGCCCCCCATCGCCGCCAATTCGTTTTATACAATTCCGCAGGCGGGATATGCGATCATACCGCTGCAAAGTTTTTCCGGCGGGCCAACGTTGGCCGGTGCGGTGCCATCGGCAGCCCCTGCGGGAAATTCTGGCGGGCTGAGCATGGCTTTCACGTCGGCCACCAAGGGAACGCTGGCGGTAAACGGATTTCAGGTGGCGATCGAACGCTATCCGTTCACCTACGCAACACCGACATTGCCACCGACCGGCACGGCGACTTCGACGACAACCGTGCCGCCACAAACGGGGTGGTATGTATCACCTACAGCCCCAGGCACGGGCTATTTCTTTGAGCAGCAGGCCAACGTCTTGTTCATGGGTACATTCATGTACCGCCCGTCGACACAAGGGGGCACTGATGTCTGGTATGTGAGCACCAATCCCATGACCGCATCAGCCTATTCAGGACGCCTGTATGAATATCAGGGCGGTGACATGCTGGTGGATCTTCTGGGCCTGACCAATATTTCACGGGTGGTAACCAGCACGATTGATCGAGGACCGGTGGGTATTACCTTTGTTACCAGTGCGACCGCAGCCACCACGGCAACCCTGACTCTGGGTACCCGAACCCTGAGTCTGCAGCGCTATACATTCTAGATCCGCTGGAAACCGGCTAAAAACCCGCCCGGGGTGCCAAACGACTGCCATTAATGTATATAGGGCCAAATCAGTTCTATGATCTGAACCAATGTGTGGTCAGGGCCATGGGCTGTGGACAAGGCACTGGGGGCATGTGAGGTCGCGTCGCCAGATATTGCCCGTGTTTGGAATTTCCAGGAGTGAGAATGGCAGACGACGTGTTGTTAGGCCTCAATAACATCGGGAAATGCTACACTATCTACAAAGACCCGGTGGATCGCTTCAAACAGATGATTTTCCGCAACCGGCGTAAATTCTATCGCGAATATTGGGCATTGCAGGACATATCCTTTGACGTGAAACGCGGCGAAGTGATCGGCGTTATCGGCAAAAACGGTGCAGGCAAATCAACGCTGTTGCAGATTGTCACCGGCACGTTGCAGCCAACCACAGGTCTTGTTACCCGCAGCGGCCGGATTGCTGCATTGCTCGAACTGGGCGCGGGCTTCAATCCTGAATTTTCTGGTGCCGAGAATGTACGTTTGTCCGCCTCGCTTTTGGGGCTGACGGCAGCCGAAACCGATGCGTGCTATGACAAGATCATCTAATTTGCAGGGATTGGCGATTTTCTGGATCAGCCGGTAAAGTTTTATTCCAGTGGCATGTATGCGCGTCTGGCTTTTTCGGTTGCAGCGCATGTGAATGCCGACGTGATGATTGTCGATGAAACACTGGCGGTGGGCGACGCCGCCTTTACGCAGAAATGCATGCGTTTTTTCGAGGAATTTAAAAAGCGCGGGACCATCCTTTTTGTCAGCCACGATACCGCTGCAGTGAACCGGTTATGCCATCGCGCCATCTGGCTGGAATCCGGTCGTATGCGCATGGAGGGTCCGGCAAAGGATGTAACCGAAGCCTATCTCGCTTCGACCTATGCTGAATCAACCGGCGACGGGCAGGTCAGGGTTTTGTCCGGTGTCCGACGTGATGCCGTCAAGGTGCCAGCGGCTGATATTCCCAATCCCCCCAAGCCGGTGGTCAGTGTCTTTGACTTCAACCCGGACTCAGCCGGATTTGGCGCGGGTGGCGCACGCATCAGCAATGTCAGACTGCGTGCCCTCGGCGTCAATCCTTCTGCCCCGTTGCGTGGGGGTGAAGAAATTGAGTTGACTGTCGAGGCGGAATTAACCCAGCCGCTGGACAACCCGATCATAGGCTTTCTGGTCAAAGACCGACTCGGGCAGGTATTGTTCAACCGAAATACGTTCTATACCCACCCGGCATTAACCTATCGCCGCGACCTGGAAAATTACGTCAGTGCCAAGTTTCAATTTATCATGCCGATGCTCGACAATGGCGATTATTCAGTCACGGCTGCAATTGCGGATGGCACGCCGCAGTCGAATGTGCAACAACACTGGTTGCATGATGCGCTGTTTTTTCAGGTGTCCCAGGCCGATCATGGGCGGGGCCTGATTGGTGTACAGATGCTGGGTGTTGAAGTGGATTTCAGTTCTTCTGCAAATTGAACACGAAGCCAGGGTTGCCTCATTGTCAAAAATATCTTTTTGAAAAAGCTTATAGCCTCTCCAATAACATGCCGACAGAAAATGGATTCAGGGGACAAAGGTAATGCTGAAAATCGACTGGGCGCAGGATAAAACCGTTCATACAATCTGTCCTGTCTGCGCCCTGGCAGCCGACAGGAAAGTTTTCCTTACCGTTCATCATGCCGTTCCCGGATTTCCTCCAGACCCGATCTGTGTTTATCAGTGCGATGGATGTACGGCCAAGTTTGTATCGCCCGTGGATACGGTCGAATATTCGACGGCTGACGAACGGGGCCTTGTCTATTACCTCCAGAGCGGTGCGGGCATCGATGTAATGTTGCAGCCATTGACGCTGCTTGATCGGCGCCCGGTCAAAACCCTGCTCGAAATCGGATGTTCCTTTGGCTTTTTTCTGGATTACGCGCGTCGCCAGCTTGGCTGGGATGTGCATGGCTATGATCCCGGTAACAGCGCGCGTATAGGCAAGAAGCTTCTGGATCTGCCGATCGAAAATGAATATTTCTCGCAGGACAGCGGTTATGAAAAAGCGGTTGATGTTTTTTTCTGTTCAGAAGTGATCGAACATATCTCCGAACCGGACATGCTGATGAGCCGGATCATTTATGCGCTGAAAAATGACGGCGTATTATTGCTGACCACGCCTAATGGCGAGTTGTTGCGGCCGGATGTAACGCTTGAATGGGTATTGCCTATTCTCAGCGCGTCACAGCATGTAATTTTCTATACACCGCGGGCATTGGAAGTCTTATGCCGCAAATATGGGCTGCCACATATCCGCGTCGAGACGGACGGCATTCAGATCCGGCTGGCTGCCTCGGCAAAACCGTTCGATGGACAGGCTGATTATTTTAATCGTGCAGCTTATCGGGACTATCTGCATAAGGTGCGAGCCAATCAGGATCCAGCAAGCGACCTTGGTAACGGTCTCGAATTTCGTGCGTTCAAGGAACTGGTGAACGCTGGCGATTTCATCGGCGGCGAAAAGGCATTCCATTCTCTGGCTCAGACCTATCGGTCCAGATATAAAATTGATCTGCTCAAGCCTGATACGCTGGTGTTTCCCACCGCTTCACTTCCCATCGAAGAGTTTGGCGCAAACTGGCCATTCAATCTGGCCGAAGTATTATATTTCGGTGGGATCATAGAGTTCCTGAAAAACGGACCAAGCGCTATTGCAGCCAGCATGTTTGCTGCATCGGCCCGTTTTGCTCCCTTTGTACTTGCCGCTTTGCGCCGGGAAGGCGCCACCAGTCTGGAGACCGCCAATATCGCACGCGAATCCGCTTTGACCCGACTAAGAGTCCTGGCGGCTATTGATCCGGATCAGGCGGTTGTGGAATTCCAGTCCCTGAAAAATCCAACGCTTGAAGCAGATGTTGCTGAACACGGCAAACTAATGAATCGGGCGCGCGAAATTTTGGCCGCGGACCTAATCAACCATTCCCGTATTCAACAGGCGAAGTTGGTTTTGGGCGACCGGCCTCTGACACCGATTGTTATCGAACAGGCTAACGATCTTCAACTTGCCTTAGCGCAGTCACTGTTTTTGCTGCGTGGTCGAAGCGATGTGCCATCGGTGATGGCACTTTTTGATCAGGCAATCAGGTTTGTCGTGCAACATCCAGAATCTGCGGAATCTTTTGCCCATTTAGCAAATGTCATCCTGCCGGAAATTTCTGTGATTGATCCGGTACATGCGCGCCGATTGCGCGAGCATATCGATCAGCGGATCAGTGTCAGTCTGGACTCCGAACTGGTTGGCACAATCAAACGTCTGGTCCGTAATATTTTCACAGACCAGTAACTTCATCGCCAGTTCTTGACCGACCTAGATCGCGCGGTTACGGGATACAACTTTCAGGTGGTTTATTATTAGGTTCGTGTCGTAGTCGCTGCAACGCTTCAAAACCATCTCCCACTGATTGACATAAGGTACGTTCAGCTTGTTAGCCGAAATCAGGTCGCGCTTGATAAACGGACAACGCAAAGTTTCAATAAGGTAGTCCCAAAGAAAATGGGTCGGGTTAAGCGGTACGCCGCTTTCAAGGGAACTGAAAATATGCCTGACATAATTGACATGATGCTGCGGCAGCGTTTTGCTTTCCAGAATTTGCCCTTTCAATACGGCATTGATTACCACCTGTGCCGTATCGCGGAATGGAAATACCGCCTTGCATAACAGACCCGCCTCAATACAGGTTTTGGTCAGCCCTAGTTCATACTGGCGAATGACCCAGTCACGATTGCGGACCAAAATCATATTGGACCAGAACTTGCGGAATTTCGGATGGTCGATGGCCAGTTTGTTGAAGACCAGAAAATAACTCTGTACGTGATAACGCATTTCCCAGCTGTCGGTGATGCCCCACATGGCAACATCCGGCGTGCATTTTTCAAAAGTTTCGCTCAGGTCATACAAGGGGCCATAAACACTGTCATTTGAAATCAGCAACTGATCAATACTGTCCAGATTCACCAGCGCGATGCCGTCACGATAGGCGCCAAAATCATGGCCGCGATTTGCACGGTGCGCGACCAGTGCGCAATAAGGCAGTACGCGGGCAATTTCCGAATCCGGCAATTTGGGTGCGTTGGAAACAAACACCACTTCAAAACCGGTGCGTACCAGTTCCTGCATGTAATAGACCACATAGTCGGCGACAAAGCCTTTCAGGTCGTAATGCACAAAAACCGCGACCCGCCTGGCACCTTCCAGCGTGCGTTCGCCCCTGACCAGCCTTTTAATCTGCGAGCGGCGGCCAAAAAGCGCAAAGCCCAGGGCAACACTGGTAAACATTTTTGCATAAAGCCAAAATGTCTGCAGCAATTTCATCCAGGGTCGAAATAGCCCGCTTAAACTGTTCCACATGTCGCCTGTCGCCTTGGAAGTGGCTTTATCGCCAAAAAATGGGTTTATACTCAAAGTCCGGTACGCAACAAATTGCACAACATTTGCAGTGTAAAACTTAAATCACACTGCCAAAAGCCAATTGGTCAAAAAAGCGGCTTCTGGTTTCAGTACTAAGGATTGTCTAAGCCGCCTTGGTAAAGACACCCACCAGATCATGCCATGGCTCGCGGTCGTCGACCCAGTGTTCGATCAATTGGCATTGGGCAAATTTTGCCAGTGCAGCATAAGAATCCGGGTAAAACCGATAGCAGTCCACCGGAAACCTATGTTCCGGACCGCTGGATGGTGCAATCAGGAAAAAATATCCATCAGGCTTCAGCACGCGGACCATTTCCGTGAACGATTGCCAGAAAAACTCGCAATGTTCCAGCATCTGACCGGAAATCACCACATCGACCGAGCCTGTGGCCAGCGGGATGTAATAGGGATCTTTCAACACCACATCCACGCCCTCGGCATCTGATATATCGGCAACCGCATATTCAAAGCCCGGCGCTGAAAATATCGGCTTGTAACTGCCGTTCAGGTCAACGCCCCCGATATCCAGCACCTTGACCTGTGCGCGCGGCTCCAGGAATGCAGGCGTCAGATATTTATCGCGGCATTTTTCCATATTCTCATAAGACGACGGATGCATTCAATTCTCCCCAGCCCGCCCCAAAACGGGTGCCTTGGATATTATACAACATCAGCAAAACCACCCTTGGCCCGCTCGAACACATAATACCCGAACTGCGCGATCAGATAGGTCACGATCGTCTCCAGCGCGATATTGGTCCAGTCCGGCCACTGGCCAAAAAACACAACCGCTCGCACATCGCCAATGGCCTGGGCGAGGGGATTGATTTCGATGACCCACCGATAGGCGACAGGGACCGCTGTGGCCGGATAAAAAATCGGTGACAGGAACATCAATCCCGTATTGGCCAGTGACACAATCTGGCGCAGATCGCGAAAGAACACACCCAGCGCTGCCAGCCCCCAGCTGACGCCCAGTGTCAGCAGGATAAAGGGTGTCAGCACAAGGGGAAGCGCCAGCATCGTGGCCGAAAACTTGCCCAGGTACAAAAACAGGACGCCGAAGACGATGCCAAAGGAAATGGCCGCATTCAACCCGGCACCCAGCATAGGAATGGTCACCAGTATTTCCAGCGGGAAAACCACTTTTTTCACATAACTTGGATTTTCCAGCACCAGACTGGGCGCGCGTAATACGCAGGCGGAAAAAAAATTGAACAATATCAGGCCCAGGAATATCAAAATGGCGAACTGCAGGGTATCGATCTGGCCTTCACCCTGCCATCTTGTCGGAAATATAACACCAAAAAAGAAAGTATAAATCACCAACATGATGCCTGATGATAATAATGGCCAAAATAATCCTAAATAAGAACCAAGGTATTGGGTATTGATCTCTCGCGATGCCAGCCGATAGATCAGACTTCTGTTGTGCCAGAATGTCAAAAACGGCAATCGTTCAGCCAATGATTTTCTTGAATT